>JAQXEB010000124.1 GCA_029251065.1 Luminiphilus sp. | reverse complement strand
GGCGTCGACACAGCGTGTGCTTGAGTTTACGCCCAAGACGATCGATTCGGACGCTTATCGGTGGATGCAATCGTCCTTGGGCACTGGCGAGGCTAGGCGTGTTGGCTTTGTACTGCGCGGCGGAATCAGGAAGCGTGACGCGCCGCTTCGATCAATTCAGATATCGGCTGAGGCAGATTTGGTTGCTGTCATCATGCGCCCCGAGTTGCCGCTGGCGGAGCGCGTGCTGGGCCATGTGAGTATTGATAACGCGTTGGTGACGTTCGACATCGATTCGGCAACGGTCGGTTCGCTGGCGGTTTCGAGTGGTCTTGTGCAGGTTGGTAAGGTTTTAGAGACGCGCCTGTTAACGGCCCACGCCACTATTGAGGGCGATTTGGATAAGGCAGTGAATCACGTGGCAGCGCTTCCGTACCTTCCGGTCCGAGTGAGTCAGGTGTTATCAGACTTAACCACATCAGGCGGGGTGACGGGCCGCTTAGCGCTCTCTGTGCCGATCAAGGGGGCACGACGTATTCCCGATGTGTCGACGAGGGTATTGATTCGTGATGCCTCGCTAGGTTTCGCAGGTCTGCCGATTGAACTGAACAAACTTTCGGGGGAGTTTGTCTATGAGTACCCGACAGGAATTACTGAAGGCGCTATTGACGGGTTTTTTCTAGGCCGCCCACTCGCCCTTGACCTTGACTTGGCGAAGAGTAGTTTAGGTCTTAATCAAACCAATTTATCTGTGAAAACTCAGGTGTTACTGGGGAGACCTGAGATCACTCATTTACTGGGGCGAAGTGTTCCGGACGAGCTGTTGGCCGGGGAGACTGAGGTCGATATTGCTTTTCAAGCGGGTGACGGTGTTGCGGTACAGATGACGTCTGATCTTGACGGGCTCGTGGTCGGATTACCCGAACCGTTCGCCAAAGCCGCTCAAGACCCCTCCTCGATGAATGTTGATCTTGCTCTATCGGAGTCATTGAGCGCCACGATCAACTATGCAGACCTTATGGCGGCGAAAGTGTCTCGTGATACCACGCAAGCCTGGCGTGCCGCGGTGAGCATAGGGTCGGAGAATGAACCCCGGCTTAATCCAAACAGTGTTGAGGGTACTGTCGATATATCCGGTCATCTGGTTGAGATTGATGCGTTGGCGTGGTCCCAGCTCGTCGGCGCGTTGTCAGGGTCTGCAGACTTTGCTGGTCCAAGTGTTGTTTGGCGAGATGTGTCTACCGACGCATTGCGTTTTGGAGATACTGCGCTTGGTGCGTTTCGGTCTTCAGGCCGGTACCAGGATCAGAACGCCTCGTTTGAGGTCGCCAGCGACTACTTTGCGGCGAACATAGACTTTGACGCACGTGAGCCACTATTCAATGTGCAATTCGATCGGTTAAACCTCAGCGCACTCCCTAAGATTGATGCGGGCCGTGGTGTGAGTGGCGAATCGGCCGTTGTGGGCGGTGCATGGCCGATGACGACGGTCAGTATCGCCTCGCTTATGCTTAACGAAAAAGACCTGGGGAGCTTGTCATTTGATGCTCAAAGTAGCGAGGAAGAAGTGCGCCTCTTCGCGTTTGAAGGGCAGGTGGACGGCGTCAATTTTGAGCCGGATACCGAGATTACTTGGGACCGGAGAACAGCCAGCACGCGAACATCGATCGATCTAACACTTGCTGATGCGACCAATGCATTAACACTGCTGGATGCGAAGTCTGTTGTGGATTTTTCTGCGGGCACTATTAAAGGGGAGCTGGCCTGGGATGGTGCACCGATTAATTGGGCGCCGAGTAAGCTCTCCGGAGACGTTGAGCTTCAGCTGTCATCGGGTTCATTTTTACCGATACCTTCACAGGCAACCGACCCCTTACGATTTATCGGTGTGTTTAATCTGGCCGGTTTGGTTCAGCGAGCGAATGTCAATCAACTGTTCGATCCAGGCCTGACCTTTGATCGTGCGCGCGGCGATTTTTCTCTCAATAAAGGCGAGGTTAGGGTCAACGAATTCTCTATTCGCAACGGAGGCGGCAGTCTCACCTTGGGGGGCGATTTTTCGACGCAGACAGAGGAAATTGACGCCGAACTGGTTGTGACTCTCCCCCTTGTTGACAACATCCCCTGGGTCGCAGCCTTGGCGGGAGGGCTTCCGATTGCCGCGGGAGCCTACCTCGCCAGCAAAGTGTTTGAAGATCAGATGACTCGGCTGTCGAGTGGGGTTTATTCCGTGAGTGGTCCGATCAGCTCACCGGCAGTAAAGTTCATGCGGGTGTTTGATGCCAGTCTCTCAACGAGTAAGTCGAAGAAAGCTTCGGACGATCAGTCGGTGGAAGGCTCATCCGAGAGCGAGCGCAGATAACGAAATAGGCTGCGTGCGGATACGGGGGGCAACTGCTTGTCGCGCTCCACGATAGCACTGCGCGTCAGCTGGCGAATCAGTTGTCTGTCGGCATTAGGCCAGATCGAGAGCACATCGGTTAGGGCTTCATCGCCTCTGAGTAACAGCGTATCGCGAGCACCCTCAATAACGTGTTCACGGGCTTTCGCTTTCCGTGATGTCTCATGCAGCTCATCTAGGGCTTGCTGAATGGCACCTGCCTCTGTCTCGCGCATGAGTTTCCCAATGAACTGCATTTGCCGACGCTTTCCACTGTGGTGAGTAATGCGTTGTGCGAGCTCAACAGCCTCAATAAGACGTGGATGGTCGATATTGAGCTTCGCCAGCTGTGCTGCCGACAATGACACTAATTGCTCACCGAGAACCTGAAGCGCGTGCATTTGCCGTTTTCGAGCGCTCTTACTTTCCGGTACAAACTCGTCGTCATCCATGAGGTCTTCGCTTTTAGCTAGGGTTCAGTTATAGAAGTAGGCAGCCACGCCGAGAAAGGCAAAAAACCCTACGACATCGGTGATGGTCGTCAATACCACACCGCCGGCTAACGCGGGATCGATACGAAGTCGATCTAGAATAAGCGGCAGTGATGCGCCTGCAATACCTGCGGTAATCAGATTAATGATGATTGCAAATGCGATGATGAGTCCAAGCGTCGTGTCGTCGAACCAATAAGCTGCGATGATTGCGATCACGAACGCCCAAATAAGTCCGTTGATGATCGAGACGAAAATCTCGCGGCGGACAAGCCAAATTTCTGTTCGATCATTGATCTGGCCCATCGCCATTGCGCGAATGAGCACCGTCAGGCTCTGCGTGCCAGCAATACCGCCCATGGAGGCAACAATGGGCATCAATACGGCGAGCGCGACCACTTTTTCAATTGTATCTTGGTAAAAGGCAATCACTGAGGCCGCCAAAATGGCCGTGGCGAGATTAATCGCTAACCAGATGGCGCGCTGAGGTGCCGTCGCAAGCACGGTGGTAAAGACGTCTCCGTCTCCGAGGCCCGCCATCACCGCTAGGCTGTGATCGGCCTGTTCGCGGATAACGTCGACGACATCATCAATTGTGATTCGTCCCAGTAGCTTGCCTTGTGGATCAACGACGGGGGCCGAGATCCAATCATTTCTCTCAAATCGCCGCGCGACCTCGTCGGCCGAAGTCATGGCGTCTAAAGGTTCGCGCTCGGTTTTCATCATTTCTCGCACCGATACATGCGGATCGGATACGAGCAGCGTCCTCACTGGCAACAGTCCCACATACTTATAATCACGATTCACCACGATTAGGCTGTCTGTGTTTTCGGGCAGTCGCGTGTGGCGTCTTAAGTAGCGGAGCACCACGTCCATTGAAAGATCCGCGCGGATCGTGAGCGTGTCGGTACTCATCAGGCCGCCGGCCACGTCGTCCGGATAGCTAAGCGCGGTTTCAAAGCGATCTCGATCGTCATCAGTTAACGACCCCAGAATCTTATCGGTATCGGCTTGGGGTAGTTCATGGAGTATGTCAGCAACGTCGTCGTCGTCGAGTTGCGAAATGATCTCCGCGACGGCTTCTGGTTGAAGCTCTGCTAGGAAGGTGTTGCGAATATCGTCGGGTAACTCGTTGAGGACGTCAGCCTCTTGCTCATGATCCAGAAGGGTCCAGAGCTCGTCTCGAGTCGATGGTGGCGAGGAGCTGATGAGGTGTGCAATGTCGCCTGGGGATATATCGGCGAGGACCGCAGCAACATCAGAGGCTGTACCAGAGCGCAGTGCGTCTGTGACTCGAGTCACCGCAAGGCTCGCCTGTGCACTCATATCAACCATGGTTCATCCCTCCACTCGCGCGCGAAGGTTATCACTGCACGCGCCACTATGCCGGCCTCGCCCATGCGAACAAATACCATCAGATACTGTGCTAGGACAGGGGCATGTCTCTATGACTTACGGTCACAGCGGGAAATTGGTCTGCTAAAGCGCTGCCGATTCGCTCGGTCATGTAGACCGATCGATGCTTGCCGCCTGTACAGCCGATTGCAATCGTGAGGTACGCGCGTTGACTCCCCTTGTACAGAGGGACCCATCGAACCAGCATGGCAATGAGATCGTCGGCGACGTCATGAGTTTCAGTATGGGCTTCGAGAAAGGCTTTGACTTCGGACGCTTGCCCGGTAAAGGGACGCAGCTCTGGCTCCCAGTGCGGGTTGGGAAGCATGCGCATGTCGAGCACAAGGTCAGCGTCTACCGGCGTACCTTTTTTGAACCCAAAAGACTGCACCTGAATCGCCATCGTATTCGCGATGGCGGCTCCTATGCGTGCGGTCACGACTTCCCGTTGCTGGTACGGGGACATTTCACTGGTGTCGATTATGAGATCAGCAGCCGCGACAAGTGGCTCGAGCACAATACGTTCGAGTGCAATGGCTTCAGTTAACGATCTCCCGCTGACGCTCAATGGATGTCGGCGTCGCGTTTCGTTGAAACGTTTACCGAGAGCTTGCGCCGTCGCATCAAAAAATATGAGCTGGAGCTCTAGTCCCTCGCGCAGCGCTCGCAGGTAGTCCCGAAAATCAGTAACTCCAGCATCCTCGGTGCGGATGTCAATGCAGATCGCCAGACCTTGATGCGTTTGATGGGACTGCGTGGAGAAGTGCTCGATCAGAAAGCTCACCAGAGCGATAGGAAGATTATCAACACAGTAGTAACCAAGATCTTCGAGCTGGTTGAGTGCCGAACTTTTCCCTGAGCCTGAACTTCCACTGACGATGACTACGCGCATGAGTTAGCGCACCGGTCTAAATGGTTGGCGATACCTGAGTTCCGCTGCAGGGAGTATCACGATTCAGAGAGCAGTGATTGCTCGAGCTCCGGCTCAGGCTTTTTATGACTGCGTTGCTTACGCTTGTATTCAGTGACTTGCCGATCCAGTTTGTCAATGACGGAGTCAATGGCAGGGTACATTCCGGAATGCGTGTCTGAAGCGAAAAAATCAGCACCTGCAAGATGAAGATTCGCCTCCGCTTTGTGCGTGGCTCGCTCGACGACTAAGACAAACTCAATGTGATCGATGCTGTCACAGTGACGTTCTAAACGCCGCAATTTCTTGGAGATACGCTCCCTCAGCCCGTCGGTTACGTCTACGTGATGTCCACTAATGGTTAATCGCATGGTCTCTCTCCTGTTCTTTTTGAATGTCTAGATATACCGCTTTCTCTCGTTAGAAGGTCCGATGTTCATTTGCTCTCGATACTTTGCAATTGTGCGACGAGCAACAACGACCCCTTCGTCGGCCAATAACGTGCATAGTTTGGCGTCGCTCAATGGCTTTTGTGGATTTTCCTGAGCAACAATGCGCTTGATCAATGCTTTGATGGCTGTGGACGAACACTCACCGCCTTCAGTGGTTGCGACATGGCTTGAGAAGAAATATTTCAACTCGTAGATCCCACGTGGTGTGTGCATGTATTTGCGTGTTGTTGCTCGTGAAACGGTTGACTCGTGCAGATCAACCTCGCCTGCGATATCGGCAAGTATGAGTGGCCGCATTGCTTCATCACCATGATCTAGAAAGGCACGCTGGTGTTGCACAATGGAGGAAGCGACTTTCAATAGTGTCTCGTTGCGGCTGAGTAGGCTTTTAATAAACCACTTAGCCTCCTGCATACTCGCTCGACCATAATCTTTGTCCGTGTTTGAGCCTGCGCTTAACAGTTCAGCATAGTGGTCGTTTATTCGAAGCTTGGGGGCAACATCCGGATTGAGCTCGACTCGCCATCGACCGTCGACACGCTTAACAAACACGTCCGGAACGATGTACTCGGTCACTTCACTTTCCACCGATGATCCAGGCGTTGGGTTGAGCGAGCGAATCAGCGACAGTGCACCCACAATGTCATCGGGTGTCGTTCGCATGCGCCGTGCCAAATTTTTGGGGTCCGCAACGGGAATTTGTTCTATGTGTCGACTCACCAGTAAGCCTGCTGTTTCCCGATGAGGCGTCTCCAACGCCATTTGCCTGAGCTGGATGAGAAGACACTCGCGCAAATCGGCGGCAAAAACGCCTGTGGGTTCAAAGTGCTGAAGTCTGTGCAAAACAGCCATGATCTCGTCGAGCTCAATGTCGTCGCTCGCCAGGCCTAGATGAATTTGCTCCGGTGTTTGTGTCAGTCGACCATCAACGTCAACGGCGTCGATGAAGGCTAGCGCGATGGTGTGATCCGCGGCGGAAAAGCGGGTAAGGTTGAGTTGCCACAAAAGGTGCGATTGCAGTGTCTCGGGCAATGAATCGCGCTCGGCGAAATTCATGTCACTGTCGCCCATGGATTGACTCGACGACGAAGGGGCCGCAGAGGGCATCACATCCTCCCAGGCCGCATCCACTTGCAGTTCGGTGCCCGGAATATCTTCACTGACGGTTTCGGAGAAATCCACGCTCTCTTTCAACGCGTTATCGACCTGATCGACCAGCGTGTCCTCTTCATCTAAAAGCGGGTTGCTTTCGAGGGTCTCGGTGATGGTCTGCTGGAGGTCTAAGGTGCTGAGTTGAAGAAGCTTGATAGCCTGCTGTAGCTGAGGCGTCAGCGTTAGTTGTTGTCCAAGCTTTAACTGCAGCGCTTGCTTCATAACTCTCGTAAAGCACCTAATGGAGAATCAGTTTAGCGCTTTAGATTCCGCTAAGGCAAACAGGTTGGCAAAGATTTTGCTTTGGCGGTGAGCGTTTACAGACGGAAGTCTTTGCCCAGATAAACTTTTCGTACTTTCGTATTATCTAAAATACTTTGCGCATCCCCATCGGCGATGACCTGACCTTCGCTAACGATGTAGGCACGCTCGCAAATATCAAGCGTCTCCCTCACGTTATGGTCAGTAATAAGCACGCCAAGGCCGCGTTCTTTTAGGTGGTTGATGATGGCTTTAATGTCCGAAATGGAAATGGGGTCAACGCCTGCAAAGGGTTCATCAAGTAATATGACTTTTGGCTCTGTCGCCAAGGCTCTGGCTATTTCCACGCGTCTGCGCTCGCCGCCCGACAGGCTTTGGCCCAGTGAATCTTTAAGTTGCGTAATGTGGAATTCGCGCATGAGCTCGTCGCATTGAAGCTGCTGCTCGTGAGGTGATAAATCGGTGCGGGTTTCGAGGATGGCTAAAATATTATCCTGGACTGACATCCTCCGAAAAATGGAGGCCTCTTGAGGGAGGTATCCCAACCCCTGGCGGGCTCGCAAATGAATGGGAAGGTGTGTCACGTCGTTACCGGCAAGGCTGATGGAGCCCTCATCGCTGCTCACCAAGCCGACCATAAGGTAGAAACACGTGGTCTTCCCTGCGCCGTTCGGGCCTAACAGGCCAACAATTTCGCCGGCATTAACGTTCATCGACATACCATCTACCACGCGGCGGCCTTTGTACGCTTTAACTAATCCCGTTGCCGACAAGACATTACTCATACTACCGACCCTCGCGCAGTGCGTTGGGCGGAATCGTGACCTTGACACGCTGAGGCAGATTTTTATCCGGTGAGCCTGCGGCCATAACCCTTTGGGTCGTGACGAGATACTCGATGGTGCTTCCCTCGATGACCGCGCCGTCCTGTAAGATTCTGGCGCCGCCAATCAGGCGGATACGGTCGGTCGCCTCGTGGTATTCAATGATTTCTGCTTGCGCGTCGATGGGTCCAGAACTACCGCCGGGTTGTTGTGTCATCGTTGCGGGGTTCCCACGTGCCGTTATGAGCGTTGCCGTGTTCTCGTCAAAGGTAAAAACGAGGCTGTCCGCTTTAATCTTTAACGTGCCTTGCGTTAAAACAACATCGCCTCGATACGTGGTTTCGCCTGATGGCTCCTCGCGAATAGCGCTGTCGGCCGCAATCTCAATGGGTTGGTCGGTGTCGATACTGAAGCTCGACGGAACCAAGCCGATGCTGGCGCTGACCAAAATTAGAGCTCGAATCTGAAAGCGGGAGCACATCATTGGGTCTTATCCTGTCGATATTGAGAGGCCACGTTACCTGCAAGCTGTGCGGTACCTGCATTCAGGTCGATGATCAAACCTTCGGCTGTAGTTTCGCTCCTATCACTCACCAGACGCGTCTGAGTATCAGAGACGGCGAGATTGGTTAATGCGTCGAGTTTAACTTCTTGTGTCTCTAATTGAAGGGCTTTGCCACGCACGATTGTGACGCCTCCTGACAACGTCATTTCACCGTTTGAGGTCTGTGACGCGCCTGTAGGCGCGAAAAGTGTCCAGCGCCCGCCTTGCTTGTCTTCGTGTTCGACCCAGACTTCTCTTAATCGAGTTTCGGGGGTCCCCTCATACTTTACGGCATGTGCCGCCTTGCTCTGCTCAAGCTTTTCACCGGCCGAACCAAAGCGAGTCAGCTCCAGCTGCTGAATTTCTATTTCCACAAGCTGGTCGGCAACGGCGCGCACCGGTGCTTGACTTTCAACACGCGAAAACACGATGAGCAGTACGACTACTCCTAGACCTGCAAAGCTGAGACTCCACTTCATGACGTGGTGCAGTCCAGTAAATAGTCACAGAGGTCGCGAACGCATCCCGTGCCGCCCGAAAGCGCCGATACCCAGTCTGAGGCCGCCAATACCTCTCGTGCTGCATCGGCCGGACACGCTCCAAGCCCTGCGGCTTTTATGGCATCGAGGTCAGGTAGGTCATCACCGATGTAAGCGACTTGGCTCATGTCGATCCCTAGGGTGTCCAAAAGACTTATCAGCGCAGTAAGTTTGTCTTCACGTCCCTGTATCAAGTGCCCAATTTGCAGCTCGGCGGCACGTCGCTCAACCATGGTAGAAACTCTGCCCGTGATAATGGCTGTGTCGATGCCCGCCGCTTGCACCCGTTTGATGCCCACGCCATCTTTTATATTGAAGGACTTGAGCTCATGACCCTCGCTGCTGTACGTCACCTGGCCATTAGTCATCACGCCATCGACATCCATGACGAGGAGCTTAATATCCCGGTGCTTAATGTCTCGATGCTGAGTCATACGATGCCCGCCCTTAAGAGCGCCAGCAGCTGAACGACCCCGGCGACACGATCATTCTCGTCAGTCACGACTAAGGCGCTGATACTGTCTGCTTCCATACGGGCGACGGCTTCAGCGGCGAGCGCAGCTGCACTGATCGTTTTGGCGCCTTTTGACATAACGGTTTCGACCGGTGTTTTTCGTAAGTCATAGTCCTGCTCAAGCGCACGTCGCAGGTCGCCGTCGGTAAAAATTCCGAGTAATCGATCGTTATCATCAACGACAGTCGACATGCCCAAGCCCTTGTCAGAGATTTCCATGAGCGCGTGTGCAAGTGACATGGTCAGCGACACTTTGGGGATATCTGAACCGGTGACTAAAACGTCTGAAACTCGTGTCAGTAGTCGACGGCCCAGCGCACCGCCCGGGTGTGTAAATGCAAAGTCTTCTGCGGTAAAACCGCTCTGTTCCAGCAGAGCAATGGCCAGTGCGTCGCCCATAACCAGATTGGCGGTCGTGCTGGCAGTAGGGGCAAGATCGAGCGGACATGCTTCCTCATCAACACTAATATTCAGGTGCGCATCGGCGGCTCTTGCGAGGGTCGAGTCAGGATTGCCTGTCATGGCTACGATGGGTAATCCTAAACGCTTAAGCAGTGGGAGCAGTGCGGTTATTTCAGCGGTCGTGCCGCTGTTCGACATGAGCAGCGCTGCGTCGGATCGCGTGATCATTCCCATGTCGCCGTGGCAGGCTTCGGCAGGGTGGACAAACTGTGCAGGCGTGCCTGTACTGGCAAGTGTTGCCGCTATTTTGTTGCCAATATGCCCGCTTTTACCCATACCACTGACGATCACTCTGCCCTTGACCGCCGAGAGCAGCTCGACGGCGTGCGTGAACGATTCATCGATGCGATGTTGAAGCTGTTCCACGGCGCGCAGTTCGAGTTCGATTGTGCGTCGAGCCGATTCAATCGCGTTTCGGGGTTGTTTTGATGCTGTAGTCACAGTGCAAAGTCCGGGTAGAAAATGAGGATACCCATGTAGGTTGTGTAAATCGTAACGAGTAGGACACCGGAGACACGACCAAGTTCATTTGAGCCTCTGCTGCTGGGTTCTGAACGCTTGGAGGCTAAGGCGGCGAGTAGCATCAGAACGCCGGCCGTCAACAGTGTCACCGGCCAGTCCCTGCTCATGACGCTGGGATTAAGCGACAGCGGTCCAAAAATACCCGGTATTGCCAGCACCACTAATAAATTAAAGACATTGCTGCCGACGATGGCGCCGACTGCAATATCCGCATGTCCTTTGAGCGCGCTCATCACAGACGCTGCAAGTTCCGGCAGACTGGTGCCAATGGCAACGATGGTCAATCCGATCACCAGCTCGGAGACGCCCAACGCCGTTGCGATGTTAACTGCCCCAAATACGAGCGCCCGCGAGGACAGCACTAAGAGCACTAAACCCACCGTAAATACCCCCCATGCTTTAGCGACGGGTAGGGTCGGCGGCTCAGTCGTTTGGCTCGCTTCGGTGTCGCCACGGCGCGCCAAAAGGACGAGGAAGAGTACGAGCACCGAGAGCAACAGTGCGCCATCAGTGGCGGATAGGCTGCCATCGACCATAAGCGCGCCCGCAAGAAGCGTGACAATGAGCATCTGCGGCAGTTCACGCTTTGTGGCGCTCGCATCGATAGCGATCGCCCTAATGATGAGTGTTACGCCTAGCACCAACCCCACATTAGTAATGTTGGAGCCGAGCGCGTTCCCCACTGCCAGCTCACCCGACCCCGACAGAGAGGCCATTAACGAGACGACAATTTCAGGTGCAGACGTGCCGAGTGAGACGATGGTCATGCCAATCAGCAGTGGAGACATACCCGCATGATTAGCGATGGCCGCAGCGCCCTCCACGAACTTGTCCGAGCTCCAAACGAGACCGGTGAGTCCCACGACGATGTAAAAGAGATCAAGCATTTGCTGTCAGTTGGCACCTTGATGTTAGAAAACGGGTCGCTGTCTGGCAACGATCGGTTATCATACGGCAATGTGAGCTTTGAGCAGACTCCATCTTTGCGTAAATCAGGGCTGCTCGTCCCAACAAATTACGTTTTGAGCTAAAAATTGCATGAAATCAGTTAAATCACGAATAACCCCTCTGTTTGTCGCGGCGATGGCTCTGTTGATTAGTTGGTCCTCAGTGGCTAACACCGATGCAGACGCGACCGCTATTATTGAGTCCACGACGTCGCAAATTATGGCAATTGTCGACGACGCGCCTGACTACTTCGACACTGATCCCGGCCGGTTTTATGACAGCATCGGAGCGGTGCTCGATGAGACCATTGACTGGCGCGGCTTTGCTAAGGGTGTGATGGGCGAGTATGCCTCGAACGCTCGATACCGAAGTTTGGATCAGGAAGGTAAAGAGGCACTCCGCGAGCAGTTGGAGTTGTTTACCGAGATCATCAAGTCCGGACTGATAAGGACCTACTCCAAAGGATTGCTTGCCTTCAGTGGCTCTAAGTTTGAGATTGTGGCGGATGAGACGAGTGAGCCAGATGCTCGGTCTGTCTCGATCACACAGCAGGTCTATGGGACCGGCGATCGGACGTTTACGGTGCGTTATCAAATGGGTCGAGGTCGGAATGGTGAATGGCGTTTGAGAAATATCATCGTCGAGAATATAAACCTAGGCCAAATTTATCAGAACCAATTTTCTGCGGCGGCCAAATCCGCTGACGGTGATGCTGCTAAGGTCATCGCT
This sequence comes from Luminiphilus sp., assembly GCA_029251065.1. Taxonomy (GTDB): domain Bacteria; phylum Pseudomonadota; class Gammaproteobacteria; order Pseudomonadales; family Halieaceae; genus Luminiphilus. The sequence goes on along the minus strand of JAQXEB010000124.1, from coordinate 12,153 downwards.
GAGTGGGATGTTGCAGCGAATTTACCGGAGGACCTGGACAGTGAATGAAGCGATGATTGTCAGTGCGTTAGAGGCGGAATTTCCTGACGCTGTTATTGAGGTTGATCTAGACGGATCGCATTGCCAAGTCATGGTAATCAGTGCGGTTTTTGCTGGCCTGCGCCCTGTAGCGTGTCAGCAACGCGTGTATGCACCACTTGGGGAATTCATCAAAAGTGGCGCGTTACATGCGGTTAATATCATCGCGAAGACCCCGTAGTCGAGTCTTCTCAAGGTGGATCATTTTATTATCCGAGGCGGTCAGCCGCTTGAGGGTCGTGTTCAAATATCAGGTGCTAAGAATGCCGCGTTACCGATCTTGGCTGCGACGTTATTGACGTCTGAGCAGTCGACGTTAGCGAACGTGCCTCACCTGAACGACATCACCACTATGGTGGCCCTGTTAGGTGCGCTTGGTGCTGATGTGTCAGTTGACGAAGCGATGCAACTCACGGTCTCGGCGGCAGCGCTTAACAATCAGCAAGCCCCCTACGAGCTGGTCAAAACCATGCGGGCCTCAATTCTAGTGATGGGTCCGTTGCTGGCACGATTTGGTCATGCTCAGGTCTCGTTTCCTGGCGGGTGTGCGATCGGCAGTCGACCAGTGGACTTGCACCTCAAGGGTTTTGAAGCCATGGGGGCGAGCATTGAGGTTCGTGATGGTTATATTGTGGCAAGCACTGATAATGGTCTGCGCGGATGCGATTTCACGTTTGACACTGTCACGGTGGGCGGCACTGAGAATCTCTTGATGGCTGCCGTACTGGCACAAGGTCGCACGGTACTGCGTAATGCAGCGCGCGAACCAGAGATCACGGATCTTGTGCAGTTCTTGCGTGGTATGGGGGCGTGCATTGAAGGTGATGAGAGCTCCACACTCATTATTGACGGCGTGTCGTCCCTCGGGTCGAGTCACTACAGGGTGATGCCCGATCGAATTGAAGCGGGAACTTTTTTGGTCGCGGCCGCCGCGACCGGTGGCTGCATCACCGTGGATAATGCCGATCCTGAACATTTGGGTATTGTGCTTGATAAATTGCGCGAGGCAGGGGTGAGCATTAGCGTGGACGGGATGTCGATTACGGCCGATATGCGTGACAGGCGCCCCAAAGCGATCGATCTTGTCACTGCACCCTATCCCGGTTTTCCGACAGACATGCAGGCGCAATTTACCGCGCTTAACGTGATCGCTGATGGCGTAGGTCGAATTACTGAGACGATTTTTGAAAATAGGTTGATGCAGGCACACGAGATGAGTCGGATGGGTGCCAATATTACAGTGGACGGACACTCCGCTATCATTCGTGGCAAAGAGACCATTAATGGCGCGCCGGTGATGGCGTCGGACTTGCGAGCTTCAGCGAGCCTCGTGATTGCGGGATTGGCTGCCATGGGCGAGACGCGAGTTGAGCGTATCTATCACATTGACCGAGGCTATGAACGCATTGAAGAGAAGTTGCAGTCTATCGGTGGCGACATCGTTAGGAAATCGAGGTAAGTCATGAATCCCGTTCAGGCGGAACAGCTCACTATTGCGCTGACCAAGGGCCGTATTTTAAAAGAGACCTTACCCCTGTTCGCAGAGGCGGGTATTGAGCCGCTCGAATCGATTGATAACAGTCGGAAGCTCATTTTTGAAACGACTGTCCCCGGTGTTTCATTCGTGTTGCTGCGAGGATCCGACGTGCCAACCTATGTGCGACACGGTGCTGCAGACGTCGGCGTCGTCGGGAAAGATCTGCTCATGGAGTTTGGCGATGAGGGCGTTTATGAGGTTCTTGATCTGGGCATCGCGCGCTGCCGATTGATGACGGCCGGGTCGGGTCATGAGCGGCGACCTGCCTCCGCGAAAATGAGAGTGGCGACTAAGTTCGTCAACGTTGCGCGTGCACATTATTCGGCACGGGGTATTCAAGCAAATATCATCAAGTTGTACGGGGCGATGGAGCTTGCGCCGATCATGAATCTTGCGGATGAAATTGTCGATATTGTTGATACTGGCAATACGCTAAAAGCAAATGGGATGAGACCGCTGGAACACATCGCAGACGTATCGTCACGCTTGATTGTAAATAAGGCGTCAATGCGCACGCGAAATCCGATTATTGCTTCGCTGATTGAGCAAATTTCCACCGCTGTCGCCTCGCGTCAGGGGGATTGATGACGATTGATATCCGCCGCTTTTCGAGTTTAGACCCGGAGTTTGAGGCAAAGATCTTGGAACTACAGGCGCCTATTGAGGCACTTGATCCCGCGCTTGTGGGTACCGTCCGAGACATTGTTGATCAAGTGAGGTGCGGTGGTGATCTTGCGCTTTTGGCGCTCACACAAAAATACGATTTGCACCCTGCCGAGACGATGTCAGATTTGGCGTTTGACCGTGATCAGCTCAAGGTTTTCGAGTCTCGTATTACCCAAGAAGAGCTCACGGCACTGAAAACTGCGGCAATGCGGATTCAGCGCTACCACGAACAACAGTCAGCCTGTGATTGGTCGATGACTGACGATTACGGTAACTGCCTTGGTCAGCGTGTTCGACCCATGCGGCGAGTGGGCCTTTATGTGCCCGGCGGAAAAGCCAGCTATCCGTCGTCGGTGCTGATGAATGCGATCCCGGCTAAGGTCGCTGGCGTGTCCGACGTGGTCATGGTCGCGCCTTCGCAGAAAGGTGAGATAAACCCATTGGTTTTGGCGGCAGCCTCATTGGCTGGTGTGGACTCAGTGGTGACGGTCGGCGGTGCACAGGCTATCGCTGCATTGGCGCACGGTACTGAGACGATTGCGGCAGTCGACAAAATTGTGGGCCCCGGTAATCGGTATGTTGCGGAGGCAAAGCGGCAGGTCTTTGGTAAGGTGGGTATCGACATGATCGCCGGGCCGTCGGAGATTTTTATCATTGCCGATGGCAGTGTGGATCCGGACTGGATTGCGCTGGATCTTATGTCGCAAGCGGAGCATGACGAAATCGCACAAGCGGTTTGTATCGCCACGTCCGATGAGTGTCTTGATGCGGTGCTTCGTTCGTTAAGCGCGCTACTGCCCGACATGCCGCGCCGCGATATTATCGAAGCGTCATTTCGTAATCGCGGCGCACTGATTTCGGTGGCTGATGTACAGGAAGCGGCGGCACTGTCAAATCGTTTTGCGCCGGAGCACTTGGAGCTCGCCGTGGCGTCACCGCGGTCATTGCTTGAACACATCACCAGCGCGGGAGCTATTTTTCTTGGGGCATACAGTTCTGAGTCTTTGGGCGACTATTGTGCGGGTACCAATCACGTGCTCCCGACGTCCGGAGCCGCTCGGTTTTCGTCGCCCTTGGGGGTGTACGATTTTCAGACGCGCTCCTCCATCATCGAGATCAGTCAAGAGGGTGCCCATGCGCTGGCGAATGTCGCGGGCACCATTGCCGATGGGGAATCGCTCACCGCTCACGCGTTGGCGGCGCGCGCGCGAGCACGAACACAAAAATAAGACGGTAGGGCTTACGGTGCTGTAGGTCGCGTCGACACGATGGCGTCGACAGTAAACTCATCGTCGTTGCGGCGCAGTCCAACCGTCACTCGGTCACCCGGGCGCAACCGAGCGATTGTTTGCATGGCTTGGCGTGCATCGGTCACGCGCGTGCCTTCCAAGGCAACGATCAGGTCGCCGACTTGTATGCCGGCGCGTTGAGCGGGTCCATCAGGAGCGGTTTCAGTCACGAGGAGTGACTGTGTCGATCGTCCCTGCTCATCAAACCCCATGAGCAAATCTACGCTGACGCCTAACCAGCCGCGAATGACACTGCCGTATTCAATGAGGTCGCTCATGACGACTGACACTAGATTGCTCGGCGTTGCGAGATTGATGCCAATGCCACTGACCTCCGTATTTTGGTCGTTTACCCCGGTATAAATCAGTGTATTGATGCCGACTAATTGGCCTTCAGAGTCTATGAGTGCGCCGCCTGAGTTGCCCAAATGAATCGTTGCGTCGGTCTGAATATAGTTCTCATAGGCTGAGAGCTGCAGACCATATCGCTCCAGGCCCGATACGATCCCTAAGGAGACCGAATGGCTAAAGCCATAGGGATTGCCGATTGCCAAGACCACGTCACCGACGTTAATACTGTCGGAGTTTGCGGTTTCTATAGCGGATAAGCCCGACAGCTCGGTTTTAAGCAGGGCGAGATCAGTTTCTGAGTCAGCCCCAACGACCGTCGCGCTGGCGCGCCGGCCATCGGACAGCAGTATTTGGATGGTTTGCGCGCCTTCGATGACATGACGATTTGTGATGATGTGGCCGTCTTCACGCATAATGACGCCAGAGCCCAGAGAGCGTTCAACGCGAGGCTGACGTTCGCCTGGATTCATGAAGCGACGAAGAAGAGGGGCATTGAGAACGGGGGATCGGTCGGCCACTAATTTTGCGGTATAAATATTGACGACAGATGGCGTGGCAACCATAACGGCGTTGCTGTAGCTGTCGGGACCTTGGGTATTTCGCGGCACGAGCCAGTCTGTCGTCAGCAACAGTGCCGCTGCCAGCACGCCTACAAGCGCTGGCCACGCCAATTGAGAAACCCACTCGCGCATTATTTAGATCTCAAGTTCAGGATCAATAGTGTAAATCAAAGTCTGAGTATAATACGTATTACAAATGCAATTGAGATAGGCGGGGTGTGTTCTTCATGAGTATCAGCCGAGAAACACTGAGGGTCGCGCTGGATCGCGAACTGAACATAGAGGGCTTTAACGATTATTGCCCTAATGGTTTGCAAGTTGAGGGCTCGCCGACTATTTCTGTAGTTGTATCAGGGGTGACCGCGTGTCAGGCGCTACTCGATAAGGCGGTGGCGCTAAAGGCAGACGCGGTACTCGTGCATCATGGCTATTTTTGGCAAGGCGAAGACGCGCGAGTCGTCGGGATGAAGGCGCGCAGACTCAAAATACTGTTGGATTCGGGGATAAATTTATTTGCCTATCACCTGCCTTTGGATTGTCATCGGTCATTGGGTAACAACGCCGGTTTAGGGAGGGCCCTGGGGCTTAGTGATTGGCAACCACTGAATGCAGTGGATCTTAGTTTTCCTGTTTTTTACGGCGAGCTGGAATCTCCAAAATCACTTGAGTCGGTTGCACAGGGCCTGGAGCGCGAGTTGGGGCGAGGGGTCACCGTTGTGGGAAGTCCTGAGGCAAGCGTTCAGTCAGTGGCGTGGTGTACCGGCGGAGGCCAGCGTTACATAGACGCCGCCGCCGATGCGGGCGTTGACTTGTATGTCACCGGTGAGATCTCAGAGCAAACCGTCCATGTTGCTCGCGAGCGAGGTATCTCGTTTATTGCTGCGGGCCATCACGCGACGGAGCGATTTGGCGCTCGCGCTCTAGGACAGTGGGTCGCTGAACACTTTAGTATCGAGCACCACTTCGTGGACATCGACAGTCCGGCTTGAGTTTTCAGTTGGACTGGCTCGCGTAATTTTTATCCAAACCAAAATCTTCGGAGAGTTGCCCTGCCTCGCTCGCGGATTTCTTTGGTGCGTAGTCGAGCGGTTGCGCAGGGTCTAACAGGTGATCGGGTACCTCAAACACGCCGCCAATGTGTTTTATGTCATCCATTTGACTGGCGACCTCTGCGTCGCAAAGTTCTTGGGCACCCGAGGCAATATGGCTATAGATAGAGCGATAGTCATCCTGCATGCGATGAAGCAGTTGAGCGGTATTGGCAAAATGACTTGTCACCGACTGCTCGTAGGCCCGCCGAGACACCTGCGCGGCCTCAACCTCGCGCTTTAATCCATCGATGACATCGCTGGCGTTATCCTTGCGTTGTGTGGCCAGCCACCAACCCACGCCAAGACCGACCGAGAATCCGGCAAACGCGAAATAAGCAATACTCGTAATTGTTGGTTCCATAAGACTCCCCCGAGTTTCTTACATGTTAACTTTGTCCGATAACTTTGACCAACCAGACGGTCGCTTTTCGATGCAGTCATCCCATTCTGATTATTGTCGTATACATGAGTTGGCGCTAGAGTCTCACGCCGTAAAACCGTCTTTTTCACACCCAGAAAGTCACTAAATGATCCCTACGCCTGCTGAACGCTACGAATCTGATCTTAACGCTGGTTTAATTATTCCAGACGCTGCGCAGCGGCTTGCCGTCATCGAGTTGCAACAGTTGTATGAGCGCGTGGAAGCGCGAGCAGGGCGAAAAAAGGGCCTGCTCGGTCGGTTGTTTGGGGCGAGCGATCAAACGCCCGAAATCGGTCTTTATCTCTGGGGCGGGGTGGGCCGAGGCAAGACGTACCTCATGGATTCGTTCTTCGAGGCTCTGACCTTCAAGCAAAAAGAGCGCATGCACTTCAACCGATTTATGCAACGCGTTCACGAGGATCTGAGCACGCTGACCGGCACCAAAAATCCGCTGGATACCGTCGCTGATCGCATCGCATCTCAGACTCAGGTTCTCTGCTTCGACGAATTTTACGTCAGCGATATTGGAGACGCGATGTTGCTAGGCGGACTGATGCAGTGTTTGTTTGATCGCGGAATCACCTTGGTCGCCACCTCGAACATTCCCCCAAATGGGCTCTACAAGGACGGTCTTCAGCGAGCTCGTTTCCTCCCGGCAATCCACGCGGTAGAGAACTACACAAAGGTCTTGAATGTTGACAGCGGCGTTGATTACCGGCTCCGCGTGCTGTCCCGGTCTGAGCTTTATTTTGTCGCGGATTCCCCTGAAGCAGCGAGCCCTTTGCCCGCATTGTTTAGTGAGTTGTCGGGCGGAAAATTGCTGAATGCCGGGACGCTCGTTGTCAATAAACGGCCTTTGACGTATTGCGGCATGTCCGAGGGCGTGCTCATGGTGTCTTTCGCTCAATTGTGTTTGTGCGCACGCAGCGCCATGGATTACACACAGCTGGCGCGCGAGTTTCACTCGATTCTTATTTCTGACGTGCCGCAGTTGACCCCAGACAGCGAAGACGGCGCGCGTCGATTCGTTACCCTTATCGATGAATTTTACGACAGGAATATCAAAGTGGCCGTAGCGGCCGAGGTGGAAATGAATAGCCTCTATGCGGGGCGCAAGTTAGCGTTTGAGTTTCAAAGGACGCTCTCGCGTTTAATCGAAATGCAGTCTGTGGAATATTTGGGTCGGGAACATCGCCCGTAGCGACGGTTTTCTATTGAAAGCTATAACTGCCTGCTGTAATCTCCGCGCTCCTTTAATTAAGGCCTGATAGGCGAGTTCATGAAAACGTATAGCGCAAAGGCAGGTGACGTTCACCACGATTGGTTCGTGGTAGACGCAGAAAACAAGACTCTCGGACGATTGGCTGCCGAAATTGCTCACCGCCTGCGCGGTAAGCACAAGCCGGAGTTCACGCCGCACATGGACATGGGCGACTACATTGTCGTTGTCAATTGCGAGAAAATTCGTGTTACGGGCGCCAAGGCCACGGACAAGATGTACCACCACCACACGGGTTATCCCGGTGGTTTGAAGTCATTTACGTTTGAAAAGCTGATCGATCGTGCGCCGGAACGTGTTTTGCAGCGTGCCGTAAAGGGTATGTTGCCGCGAAACCCTCTAGGTCGGGCAATGTTCAAGAAGCTCAAAGTGTACTCTGGGGCGTCACATCCTCATGAGGCTCAGCAGCCTCAAACGCTGACAATTTAAGGAATCCATCATGGCAGTCGCACAGTATTACGGCACCGGACGACGCAAGACGTCAACAGCTCGAGTTTTCTTGAAGGGCGGTAGCGGTGCTATCACGATCAATGGACTTGGAATCGACCAGTACTTTGGCCGAGAAGTCGCACGCATGGTTGTTCGTCAGCCGCTGGAGCTTACCGAGACTTCTGATAAGTTCGACGCGAACATTACGGTTGCCGGTGGCGGCAGTTTTGGTCAGGCCGGCGCGATTCGCCACGGGTTGACCCGTGCGCTGCTTGAGTATGATGAGTCACTGCGAGGAACGCTGCGGGCAGCGGGTTTCGTGACGCGTGACGCGCGTGAAGTCGAGCGTAAGAAAGTGGGTTTGCGCAAGGCGCGTCGTCGTCCACAGTTCTCGAAGCGCTAATCGCCTTCGTGACAGCCTCCGCTGTCACGTTACTGAACAAATTATCACTATCAGCGGGGCATTTATGCCCCGCTTCGCCTTGCTGTGGGCGCTACCGATGATTAAACTTCGGCGGCTTTAAATTTCTTTTGCGCGGCAGCACGTGAGTTGCCGGCAACAAAACGAATACTCGGAGACAACCGAATGAGTGAAGTTGAGGTGAGTCAAGCAGCCGACGATGGTCGTGGGTCAGATCAAACACGACGACGATTTCTTACAGCAGCGACATCAGCGGTGAGTGCCGTGGGGGTCGTTGGCGTGGCAGTGCCGTTTTTGGGGTCCTGGAATCCCTCAGAGAAGGCCAAGGCGGCGGGTGCGCCGGTCAAAGCCGACATTGGCAAGATCGCCCCCGGTCAAATGGTCGTTGTCGAGTGGCGTGGTAAGCCCGTCTACGTGCTGCGTCGCACGCCCGAGCAGCTCTCGGACTTGACGGCTCTGGATGGCGACCTGAAAGACCCTAACTCTGAAGGCGCGGACCAACCCACCTACATCGAGGGGACCTCGCGTTCTTTGAACGAAGAGCTGTTGGTGGTGGTTGGTTTGTGTACGCACCTTGGGTGTGCTCCAAAGTTTAGGCCGGAAGTGGGTGCGGCAGATCTTGGCGGCGACAGCTGGGTTGGCGGTTTCTTTTGCCCCTGTCACGGATCAAAGTTTGACTTGGCGGGGCGGGTCTATAAAGGCGTTCCCGCGGCGGCTAACTTAGTCGTCCCCCCCTATTCATTCGAAGGCGATAACGTTTTGGTTATCGGCGTTGACGCGGAGGTAGCGTAATGGAAAAGGCACTGACTGGTTTGGTCGCTTGGGTTGATGCGCGTCTTCCGATTACGCGCGCCTGGGACACGCACATGGGCAGCTATTACGCGCCCAAAAACTTTAACCTGTGGTATTTTTTTGGCGTATTCTCGCTGCTGGTTTTGGTCAATCAGTTACTGACGGGTATCTGGTTGACGATGAGTTACACACCGAGCGCTGAAGAAGCGTTTGCGTCCGTTGAATACATTATGCGAGACGTGGAATACGGCTGGTTACTCCGCTACATGCACTCTACCGGCGCGTCAGCATTTTTTATTGTCATTTACATGCATATGTTCCGCGCGATGATGTACGGGTCGTATCAGAAGCCGCGTGAGCTGATCTGGATTTTCGGGATGCTCATTTTTGTCGTGCTCATGGCCGAGGCCTTTGTGGGCTACGTACTCCCTTGGGGGCAAATGTCCTACTGGGGAGCTCAGGTCATTATCTCCCTGTTTGGCGCTATTCCAGTTGTGGGTGAGGACGTTACGACCTGGATTCGCGGGGATTATTTGCTGTCAGGTATTACCCTCAACAGATTCTTTGCGTTGCACGTTGTCGCGTTACCCATCGTGCTGCTTGCGCTCGTGGTACTGCACATTTTGGCGTTGCATGAGGTGGGTTCTAACAACCCAGACGGCGTCGATATTAAAAAGTACAAAGACGAAAATGGTATTCCACTCGATGGCATTAGGTTCCATCCCTACTACTCGGTGCACGATGTACAGGGCATTGCTGTCTTTATGTTTTTCTTCTGCGGCATCATTTTCTTTGCCCCAGAGATGGGAGGGTACTTTTTAGAACTTGCAAACTTTGAAGAAGCCAACGCACTGAAGACGCCGGAGCACATTGCGCCTGTGTGGTACTACACGCCGTATTACTCAGTATTGCGGGCTGTTCCCGATAAGTTCTGGGGGTTTGTGGCCTTCGCAGCGTCGGTTGCTATTCCCTTTGCCATGCCCTGGATTGATAGAAATCCTGTTCGCTCATGGCGCTATCGTGGAATGCTCAACCGGGTATTGCTGATCGGCTTTGTGATCAACTTTATTATTTTAGGTGTGCTGGGCGTCAAAGCGCCGACCGAAAGCCGAACGCTTCTGGCACAGATCTGTACCGTCTACTACTTTGCGTTTTTCCTGGGTATGTATTGGTGGTCCACCTGGGATAAGACCAAAGAGGTGCCTGACCGTGTCACGATGGATGGCGGCATGGGCATGGGTAAGAGTTTGGCGACAATCGCGGTGATTGCGGTGTTGACCTGGTTGCCACTTAAGGCGGTCGGTGCTGAATCAGCCTATGACTGCGGCACTATTCCGTGCGATGAGTTTGTCGCAGACGCGACAGATCAAGCTTCGTTGCAGCAAGGCGCGGCGCTCTACACGAACTACTGCGCCGGGTGCCACTCGCTTCAGTACTCACGCCACAACCGCGTGGCGAGAGATCTAGGTATCCCTGAAGATTTGTACCGTGAAAACTTGATGTTCGATCCCAACCAGAAGATTGGTGGGTTGATGGATAACAGTATGGACAAGGCGGTTGCAAAAGTTTGGTTTGGTGCGACGCCACCCGATTTAACCTTGATCTCCAGGGCGCGCAAGCCTCAGTGGTTGTACACGTATCTTCGCTCCTTCTATCAGGACGACTCTCGCCCTTACGGTGTTAATAACCTCGTGTTTAAAGACGTGGGTATGCCGCACGTCCTCATGGAGTTGCAAGGCCTTCCGCAGTGCGTGTCAAGCGGTCACACGGATGATGACCAGCATGATATGGGTCACTGCGACTCTTTAGAGGTGGCAGCGGCAGGGATTATGGCGACTGATGAGTTTGATGGTGCTATGTACGATCTCGTCAATTTTCTCGCGTACACGGCCGAGCCTTACAAGCAGACCCGGATCGATATGGGGAAGCGCGTCATGTTATTTCTTGTATTGTTCTTTATCGCTGCGTGGGCGTTGAATCGCGAATACTGGAAAGACGTGCACTGAGGCGTCCCGACGGGCATAATTCAGACGGCGGGAGGGTGGTCCCGCCGCTGAACTTTCATCATTCCGCTCGGAGTTCCCCCTAATGAAGTTAGCCGATGACGCGTCAGGCGCGGTATCAAAACGCTCTGCAATGACGCTTTTCTCTGATAGCTCGAGCCACTACAGCCATCGCGTGCGTATTGTTTTAGCCGAGAAGGGTGTTTCGGTCGATCTTGTCGAGAGTGTAGATGGTGTTCCCGCTGCCGAGCTGGGTGACCTTAACCCCTACAATACGATGCCAACACTGATTGACCGAGACCTGATTCTCTACGAGTCAAAAGTGATGATGGAGTACTTGGACGAGCGATTCCCTCACCCACCGCTGTTGCCCGTGTACCCGGTGGCGCGAGCTGAGAGCCGGCTCTTTATGTATCGGGTAGAGCGCGACTGGTGCTCGCTCGTGGATACGATACTTAATTCCTCTGACAAGTCGGCTGTGGCCGTCGCGCGTCGTGACCTCGGCGACAGTCTGACTGCTCTTTCGCCTATTTTTGCCGAGAAATCATTTTTCATGAGCGAAGACTTTACGCTCGTAGATTGTTGTATTGCGCCGATCTTATGGCGTCTCCCCGCACTCGGCATTGAAATTCGGGCAAGCAAACAGACAAAGCCGTTGTACGAGTACATGGAACGCTTGTTCAGTCGCGAGGCCTTCCAAGAGAGCCTGTCGGTTACAGAACGAGAAATGCGGCTGTAGGAAAAGGTGAGCTTGAGTGACGCCCAGTAAACCCTACGTTGTTCGAGCTATCTACGATTGGATCGTCGATAACAATTGCACTCCGCACGTACTCATTGATGCTCATAGTGAGGGGGTCATGGTTCCGCTCGACTACGTCACAGAGGGCCAAATTGTTCTTAATATTTCGCCGACGGCTGTGGTGAGCTTAAATCTTGGTAATGACGCGATTGCATTCAGTGGTCGCTTTGGTGGCGTACCTATGGAAGTGTTTCTTCCATTAGACAGTGTCTTAGGGATCTACGCGCGTGAGAACGGTCAAGGCATGATATTCGATGATGACGATGACCTCGATGGATCTAACCCGCCTCCTGAGCCTGACCCCATTTTGCCGCGAACCGCTCGGAAACCCTCGCTTAAATTAGTAACTTAGGTCGCCACTAAGCCCCAAACAAATGCACTTCAACGAGGCGTGCAATGGCAAGCGCCGAGATGTTTGAGAGGCTAAAGCGCAGTTC
>JAQXEB010000123.1 GCA_029251065.1 Luminiphilus sp. | reverse complement strand
ATATAAGTCATTTATTTCCCAAATAAACATAACTCCCACATAGTGTGCACTCTAAATCTGACATTACGTGACGTAGGGGTGTGTTGTGAGTAATTACCTGGAGCAAGTTGAGAATCTGGCGGGTCTGGCAACGGCCGCCAATGGTGTGAGTGCGGAGCAAGCAGTGCGCATGCGTCTGCAAAATCAGTTCAAGACAGGGCTCGATGTGGCGCGATATACCGCAGATATTATGCGACGCGACCTCGACGCCTACGATGCAGATACATCGCAGTACACGCAATCATTGGGCTGCTGGCATGGATTCATTGGCCAACAAAAAATGATTGCGATAAAAAAGCATTTCGGTGACACCCGCCGTCGTTACCTCTATTTGTCCGGTTGGATGATTGCGGCGCTGCGGTCGGAATTTGGCCCCTTGCCGGATCAGTCGATGCACGAAAAGACATCAGTGCCATCGCTGATTGAAGAGCTGTACACGTTTTTACGACAGGCTGATGCGCGTGAGCTTGGCGGCCTGTTTCGTCAACTCGATGCAGCGCGCAGCGAGAATAACGACGTTCAAACCCGAGCGATTATTAATCAGGTCGATAATTTCGAGACACATGTCGTTCCGATTATTGCAGATATCGATGCTGGATTTGGTAATGAGGAAGCGACTTACCTGCTTGCCAAGAAGATGATCGAGGCGGGTGCTTGCGCCATTCAAATTGAAAATCAGGTCTCTGATGAGAAGCAGTGCGGGCACCAGGACGGAAAGGTCACGGTCCCCCACGCTGACTTTCTTGCGAAGATTCGCGCGGTTCGCTACGCGTTCATCGAGCTGGGTGTTGAAAATGGCATTATTGTCGCGCGGACAGATTCTCTCGGAGCCGGTTTGACCAAGCAAATTGCGGTCACAAATGAGCCTGGTGATCTTGGTGATTTATACAACAGCTTTATTGACGGTGATGTGGTGCAAAGTGCCGACGATTTAGCCAACGGCGACGTTGTGATGAAAGCCAATGGCGAGCTGATTCGTCCAAAGCGTCTCGCGTCTGGATTGTTCCGGTTCAAGCCCAACACGGGAGAGGATCGCGTCGTACTTGACTGTATTACGTCACTTCAAAACGGCGCTGACCTATTATGGATCGAAACAGAAAAGCCTCACGTTGGTCAGATAGCGCAAATGGTGAACCGAATTCGTGAGGAAGTACCCACCGCGAAGCTGGTTTACAACAACAGTCCTTCGTTTAACTGGACGTTAAATTTCCGTCAGCAGGTCTTTGATATTTGGGCAGAAGAAGGGCGTGATGTCTCAGCGTATACACGTGATGAATTGATGGCAGCGCACTATGACGACACTGAGCTTGGACTTGAGGCAGACGGTAAAATTCAGTCTTTCCAGGCTGACGCAGCCCGAGAAGCGGGTATTTTCCATCACTTGATTACGTTGCCGACGTACCACACAGCGGCACTGTCCACGGATAATCTGGCCAAAGAGTACTTTGGTGAGGCCGGCATGCTGGGCTATGTTGCCGGCGTTCAGCGAAAAGAGATTCGTCAGGGCATCGCCTGTGTGCGACACCAAAATATGGCGGGTTCGGATATGGGCGACGATCATAAGGAGTACTTTTCAGGTGATGCGGCCCTTAAAGCGGGTGGTGCGGACAATACAATGAATCAATTCGGCTAAGCATGCCGAATGTTGGTTAGCGCCCGGTCATTTGGCCGGGCTTTTTTTTGACTGTGACTTGCCAAAGCGCGCCGACCAAAGCAAAGTTCCAAAATGAAATGGGAAAACATAGATCAACAGGTATGTTCAGTTGCCCGCGCACTGTCGATTGTGGGTGAGCGATGGACGCTGCTCATTATTCGCGATGCGTTCAAGGGCACTCGGCGGTTTGAAGGGTTTCATAAAAACTTAGGTGTCACACGGCACAGACTGACGGAGCGTCTCACGATGTTGGTTGACTCGGGGGTGTTGACGAAAGTGCCGTACCGGACCAATCCCGAGCGCTTTGAATATCGGCTAACGCGGATGGGACTGGGTCTTTACCCGGTTTTAATGAGCCTCAGTCACTGGGGCGATCAATGGTTGGCGGATGAAAATGGACCGCCGATGACGTATTGGCACAGTCGATGTGCCAGTGGATGTGATCCTCAACTCGCTTGTAGCGGCTGTGGAGAGCCCCTGCGTGCGGAAGAGGTGTCCACCAAGCTCGGCACTGAGCTGAGTGAATATGTGGCACACTTGGAGCGTCAGGGATTCTCCGTGCCCACTGATGCCGAGTTGCCCAGGCAAGCCGGTGAATACCGTTTAGCTCAGAATAAAAAGGAACGAGGAATATGAATCAGCAAGCGAACAATCTGATTATGAATGCTGACGAGAACATGGGTAATGTTGAGCGTACCCCCCATGATGAGCAGCTGTTCCGCAAGCAACGTTTAGCGGCGGCGCTGCGTATCTTTGGGCGTTTTGGGTTTGATGAGGGGGTCGCGGGCCATATCACCGTCCGAGATCCACTGGATCCTGAGACGTTTTGGGTCAATCCCATGGGGCGGTCATTTAAGATGATGCGTGTATCGGACCTGATCCGTGTCGATCATGATGGAAATATTGTCGAGGGAAGCGGCATTTTAAACGGTGCCGCCTTTACCATTCATAGCCAGATTCATGCGGCGCGTCCCGACGTGACGGCGGCGGCGCATGCCCATTCTATTTACGGGAAAACCTGGTCGACGCTCGGACGGCTGCTCGATCCGCTGACCCAAGACGCCTGTGCTTTTTATGACGATCACGCTTTGTTAGACGATTACACGGGGGTTGTTGTCGATATGGACGAGGGTGAGCGTCTTGCGAAGACCCTGGGTGAGGGTAAGGCCATTATTTTGAAAAATCATGGGCACCTCACCGTCGGGCAGTCTATTGAAGAGGCGACGTGGTGGTATGTGACGATGGAGCGTTCATGCCAAGCGCAGCTGATGGCCGAGGCGGTTGGTAATACGAAACCTATTCCTCATGAAATGGCACTACACACACAAAAGCAAGTGGGAAGCACGCTTGCAGGTTGGTTTAGTGGGCAGCCGCTCTTTGATGTTATTTTGAGTGAGCAACCGCAACTTTTAGACTGACAGACGGTGGGTGTTTTGCATGTCGACGAGCGTACTAGACTGATTCAGAAAAATAGCGGTGGTTGAACGCGCCCAATAAGACGGCAACGTTGAGCGCTTGAACCGCTAATAAAGGGTAATGAATTGCCTGAACGAGCGTTGGTGGGTCATCGGTTCCGAGCGAGTGGCGCGCCCATTGATAAAACGCGGCTGCAAAAGCGAGACCGAGTAGCGCTCCGACGGACTTTCCAATATCCACGATCTTGAGTTGATCCTTCGCGATGAGCAGGGTCTCAAATCGAACGAGGTAGCTCCCGAAAATCAGTGCGACCTGAAAACCCAGATAAATACCTGCGGCTAACGCAAAGCCCGGTGGGTAGAGCAGAATGGCGATGACGCTAATGAGTGCGACGACCTCCACAGTGATCGAGATTCGAAAAAACCACTTTAGATTAAATAACCGAGAGTAGGCCAGTGCCACTACTGACGTACCTATGCTGAATCCAATACCCCCTGCAGAGAAAATCTCAGGCGCCAAGGGCGTCATTAAGCCAACGTAGGCGGTACCCCAAACGCCTTGGAAAAATGCATTGATGGATTTATAAGCAATGAATCGATTGAGACGAATGGCCTTGTGGGTCGCCTCCGTCATCTAGTAGTCGACGCCTTTTCGCGCTTTAACGCCCGCGTTGAAGGCATGCTTGACATCTTTTACCTCTGAGACGGTGTCTGCCAGGTCTTGCAGTGCTGCGCCGCCACCGCGGCCCGTGATGACCACACTTTGATGCGGAGGTCGACCATCAACGGTGCCGATGACTTCGGATTCACTGAGGTACCCAAAGGCGAGCATATAAGTGAGTTCGTCAAGGATAACGAGATCGTAATTGGGATCCGTGAGCATACGAGAGGCCTCGTGCCAAGTTCGCTGCGCAGCGTCAATATCGGCTTGCCGATCTTGTGTGTCCCACGTAAATCCCGTACCCATTTGATAAAAATCAGACTGAGGCAGATTTTCGCGCGCGAAGAGTTCTTCGCCTGATAACTGCTCGCCCTTGATGAACTGGACAATACCGACTCTCTGTCCATAACCCATGGCGCGCATGACCATACCAAATGCAGAGCTGGTTTTGCCTTTGCCATTGCCGGTAAGCAACACCACGAGGCTTTTGTCAGTGTCCGCGGCAGCGATAGAGGCGTCGACGTTTGTCTTCTGTTTCTCCATCGACGCTTTGTGTTTTGCGTCCTTGTCCATCGAAGATCCTTAAAGCGTAAGATTTATACCCAGATACAGTGCCCGACGAGGGCTGCGATATCCAACAATGTCGGTGTACTTCTCGTTAGCCAGATTTTCTGCTCGAACCGAGATCTTGACGTTGTTTGTGATGTCGTAGGCGTAACTCGCATCGACGACCGCGTAGTCCTTGAGGTCGCCCCCAAACTCATCGACGCGATCTGCGGTCTGACGGGCTGTGAGCATCCAATTTGAACGATCGTCTGTGTAGCGGGCGCTCAGTTGCGAGGTCAGACCAGGACGATAGGGCAGAGGCGCGCCCGACGCATCGTCAGCGTCGAGTTGGGACACAAAGCCGCTAACAGCGAGGCGATCCGAAAGCTGCCATGAGGCGGACGCTTCTACGCCCGTTGATTGGCTTTTACCCTGTATTTGTACATAACCACTGTAGCCCACTAAGTCGAAAATAATCGCGTCTGTAATGTCTTGATCGAAGTAGGTGATCTCCCAGACCAACGCGCCACTGGTGTCACGCA
>JAQXEB010000122.1 GCA_029251065.1 Luminiphilus sp. | reverse complement strand
TACTCATTACCCGCCTCAGTTTCTGACTGTTTGATGAGGCTCGTTCCTGAGTACTGCAAACAAGTAAGGAGTGCTTGACGTGTCACACCGTCGGTCACGGGCAGTCGGCCCTGTTCTGTCGTCGTCACAGACTGCGCGTTCAGAGACATATCACCCCAACCTACCCCCGTGTCACTAATCCGTAAAAACGCACAGGTTTGTCCTGCCACTTTTTCCGACCACAACGAAACCTCTATCGCACCATCGTCCGTACCCTCCGATGACAAAACAATCGCCGCTATAACAGCCGTGTGGACGCTGCTTGGGAAACCTTTGATCTGTTGAGGCAAGTCCTCAGAAACAAACAATTTAGTTTCTATCGACGAGTCTAGGGTTGAGACATCCAGGACCATCTGGGCAAGTTTGGCAACCTCTTGCAGGTTAACTTCCGCCGACTCCCGAGATGCGGTCACATTATCTGGGGGCTGCTGAAGAATCAGCGTATTGAGACTCAACTGAGCCTGCATGAATTCATTAATGGCCAAGTCAAAGTAACGTCGGTTTCCCTGAGGTATGTCCTCAGCCCGCATGGCAAACGTGAAGCGACTCATGACATCCAAGTGGGCCGAGAGGACCTCATGTATGGATCCATTGAGCGAGTCTTTGTCCGACAGAGAGCGGGAGAAAGAGTCCTGCAGCGACTCATTTTGTTGCCGGTAGCGGAAATAGCTCAACACCGTGAGTAAAAGCAGCAATGCCAAACCTGCCGGCATTAACCTCCGCCAAACCGACTCTTGTACCAGAGAGGGTGCACGCGCGACGCGATAAGCATCGTTGGGCTGCAAGATGCTGTACGTCAGATCCCTCACACCTTTACTGCCATAGGTCGAACGGTACTGAACGGGCTCAGATAATGTCACTGTGGCACAGTCTACGCTGCCGACTCCTACCTCCCATACCGTAAGGCAGGTTTCAGTTTTTTTATCGACGTTGATGATACGAAGCGGAGTTGCACCACCAGACATTTGCTGACCGATGAGGTCAATGCTCCGGTTTAAGTCTGAAAAGCCAACTCGAAGCACGAGAAACCAACTGGAAAGATTCCCGTCACCCTGCGCAATAAGCCGAGAATCGATAAAAACAGGCTGGGGGGTACCGATTAACAGTAAATCATCCGGCGAAGTAACCTGAGAGATAATAGTGTCTTGATCAAAGAGTTCTGCCTCTGAAACACTCACGTGTGCGACAAGCTTCGTATCAGACACATCGACACCGACAAGATTTGTCTGCGTGGGATAGCGACCTCGCAGAATTAATTGGTGACTGGGTGTCGACTCAACCAAGTAAGCCTCAAAAAAATCGTAGCGTGAGTTACGCAACATGAACCCGAGTTGACTAAATATCTCATCCAATTGTTCAAATCGTGCCGCATCGGTCTCTAGCGCTTGAATATCTGACACGCTGTGTAAGGAATACATGAGTGCCGTTCGAACGTCGCGCCCCAATAGAGCGCGCATACCCTCTCGCCGCGATCCATCCGCCATGAACCCGAGCCGGAACTGCTCTTCAGCTAACTGCTGTGCGTCCAATGACCGTGAAGTGACGTCCCAGATCAAGAACGCAAGCATCGCGACGGGCACAAGTAAGAACCATTTTGGGGAACGACTAAAGCTAAGCATTGGATCACTAACGGACTATTATTAACGTATTAACCTTAACGCGCATTGGCTCAAAGCGCTAAGAAATTCATCGAATCCGACAAGAGGTACGGACTGTATTCACACGCACGCAACATTTGCGACACACGTAATAGATAGGCCTGAACACTACAACTCGAAGCGCTAGAGCGTCATTAGCGCCATGGAAAAATCATCGCGCGACCACTAGCCTTCTTCAATCCAAAGGCAACAGCCAGCCACACAAGAACGATCAAATAAGTGTCTGAAATGAGATCGACAGACCAAATAAGGTCTGAGTCCGACGGTGGGCGCCAAGCCGACAAGACGAACAGGTAGGTGATCGGCAAAAACTTGAGCAGCCCAGCAAGCGCAAGCGTAAAGTTCATCCACGCTATTATTTTTAAGGCCAACGCTCGCAACTCCTCGTTTGTGTGCCGTCATAGTGGCTAAGCCTGCGAGTAACTTGACTAGAGAAAGTCTCATGCTCAGTGTCATACTCACCGAACTAAAATCAGTGCCGCCTTGCACGCAATGTAAGATGAAATATGAGCGAGAACAAATTTAGCCCCCCGCTAGGGTTTTTTATCGGAATGGGACTCACCTTCGGTGCAGTGCTTTACGTGTTCACTCAAGAAGGCGTCTGGATTGGTGTGGGGATTGCAATAGGCGCAGCGCGCGAGCTACGCCACAAGCCTTAATTACCGCGTTTGCGAATTTTCAATTATGGATAGGAAGAAAAAATAATGGATACGCTAGCCGCGTCAATCGATGCATTCATGGCGCCTCTGGCGAGCGCTTTATCCAGTGTCGTTTTTTTTGCCGTTCCTCTGTTTGGACAAGACGTGCCTCTCGTGGTGCTGTGGCTCGCCATCGGCGCCTTGTTTTTTACTTTCTACCTTCGATTTATCAATATTAGAGGGTTTTGGCTGGCGTTTCGGCACGTCAGAGGGGACTTTAAAGACCCCTCTGCTGAGGGTGAAATCAGTCACTTTCGAGCGCTTGCAACCGCTATATCAGGGACCGTGGGCGTGGGTAACATTGGCGGCGTGGCAGTCGCCATCAGTCTCGGCGGCGCAGGCGCAGCGTTTTGGCTATTCGTCGCGGGCTTTTTATCCATGTCCACAAAACTGATTGAGTGTACCTTGGGTGTGAAATACCGGCGTATTCACCCAGACGGTACCGTATCGGGTGGTCCAATGTACTATCTCGACGCCTATTTTAAAGAGCGCCATTGGCCAAAAGTGGGACGAAGCCTCGGAATGCTCTACGCGCTTGCACTCGTGGTGGGCTGCTTCGGCGTGGGCAACATGTTTCAGTCCAATCAAGCGTATCAACAAATGCTGGTGATCACCGGTGGTGAGACCAGTTTCCTCGTCGATTACTCCTTAGCCTTTGGTATCGTGCTGGCCGCCGTTGTGGGCATAGTCATTATTGGGGGCATCACATCGATCGCTCGCGCAGCGGCGGTCATCGTCCCCTTCATGGCAGGCATTTATATTTTAGGCTGTTTGGTCATCATCAGTATGAGCTGGGAGAATATTCCCATTGCCATCGCGAGTGCTGTATCCGGTGCATTTGGCAACGACGCTATGGCGGGCGGCGCACTGGGCGCGTTGATCATAGGCTTTCAACGCGCACTATTTTCCAATGAGGCCGGTTTGGGCTCTGCATCGATCGCACACTCTGCAGTGAAAACCAAAGAGCCAGCATCCGAGGGATTGGTTGGATTACTCGAGCCCTTCATCGACACTGTGGTGGTACTGACACTGAGCTCACTGGTCATTCTAACAACCGCGGTCCCAAATGGACTAATGGGCGGCGAACTGGCAGGTATCGAGCTGACATCAGCCGCCTTTGCCTATCATTTACCTTGGGCTCCATACCTCATTGCCTGCGCAGCCATACTGTTCGCCTTTTCAACCGCATTGGCGTGGTCGTATTACGGGCTCACTGCATGGAATTACTTAGTGGGCATTGGCAAGTGGCGGACCATTGCCTTTCAAGCGACTTTTCTTACGTTTTTTGCGCTGGGCTGCGTGCTCGAGTTGAGAGCCGTACTCGACTTCTCAGATGCGATGATCTTTCTTATTGCAGTGCCTAATCTCATTGCACTTTACCTTTTTGCACCCATGGTGAAACGCGAGGTTGAAGGCTACCTGCAGGAGACCGCGTAATCAGTAAGGTTGGTCGCCCTCGCTCACGGCGCGATGTAACGCTCGCCGTGCGGGCAAAAAGTCGTTAACTGGCTTGTGTTGAGTGCTGCGGTTATCCCATAACACGAGGCTGTTCTCCTCCCAGCTAAAACGGCAGGTGTGCTCTGGCAGAACACAATGCTGATACAGAAAGCGCAGGACTTCAGAGGACTCCAGTGGCGACAAGCCTTCGATGTGCGCGGTAAACAGCGCATTAACGAAAATAACTTTTTTGCCGGTTTCGGGGTGCGTTTGAATGACGCGGTGCCTGACGGGCGGATTCTCTGCAAGCGCAGTTTTCAGTCGCTCGCGACCACCGGGCTCCGCTAGACTCTCCTTGAAACCGTGTGAAAAATCATGAACGGCGATCAACGGCTCTAGGTAACGCTTCATACCCTCAGACAGCGAGTCATACGCCGAGGTCATGCTGGCAAAGAGCGTGTCGCCTCCCACTTCAGGAATGGTAATGCCGCGGAGCACCGTCACGGATGGCGGGTGCTGACGGAACGTCATATCGGAGTGCCAAACTTCAATTTTAGAGGGATTTTGGGGCGTACTCTCCAACAACATAACTTCGGGAATATTGTCGACGATGCCGTAGGCTGGGTGTGTCTGAAGTGGTCCAAAAAGTCTTGCCAAATCGCGCTGTTCAGTCGGTGACAATGACTGATCTCTTAAGAACAACACTTCGTGCTCGTTTAGCAACTCGCGAATGACATTAATACTGCCGTCGGCTAAAGCCGCACTCACATCAAGCTGAGACACCGATCCGCCCAACGCACCTGAAACTCTTGAAACCTTCATCTAGCCCCCAGTTTTCACGAGGCACCGAACACTCGTTTGAGCCTGGTCTCGTCAGAAAAAACAACCTGCTTATTGGGCGGGAGATTACCAGTTGTCTCGTTTACAAGGCCATCCTCCAAAGTAATTACGCGCACCTCTCACACGAGGTCTAAAGCATAGGGCTTGAGCACGTCCAACGGTATAGCCCTTAAGGTCACGATGTTAGTCGCTCTCAGGTATAGTTTTGGCGCCTTTCCAGCTCGATGGGCCTGTTCCCATCGCAGCGCACACAAACACCATCGGTTCCCCTCGACAAGTCCAGGGAAACCATACTCGGGGCGCGGCGTACTCAGGTCATTCCCCGCGGACGCGGAGTACTCTAGAAACGTTGATGTCATCAAAGCACACACCGTGTGTGTGCCCAGATCGTTGGGACCCGTATTGCAGTGTCCGTCACGATAAAAACCCGTCACCGGGTCATTGCAGCAGAGCTCTATGGGCTCACCAAAAACGTTTTGCTGTGACTTAGGCATTCGTTCAGCCTTCACGCCTCACCTCCTTCTATGCTCTGGTTATGTTCTGGATTCTTGTTTTAAAGCCAGCCTTAAATCATGGTTGATCAGCAGTCGCGAGCACACCCGTTGATTACAGATCGCACCATCATCGCAGGCAAAAACACCGCAAACACCTGCAGCTAAACCCACAAAATACGTATACCAACGATGAGCACAAGTAATCCTGTCAACTCGGCGATGCGTTGATTGGCGACACCCTCGATCACGAATCGACCGCCTAAGATACCGCCAACTGCGACTGCCAGCAGTAAGGGCGCTGCGTAAGCACCCGCTACGATCGCCGCCTCGGATCCTGTTTTCAATACTTGTCCAGCCAAACCGCTCAACGAATTAATTAAAATAAAGAAACTGCACAGTGCGGCAATCGTTTTACTCGATGCCCAGCGCAAATGATGAAGGACCGGAGCGAGAAAAATACCACCACCGATACCCACCATACCTGACACAAAACCCAGTCCTGCACCAATACCGGCCGCCAAACCTCGAGAGCCAGGCACGGCGCTAACATCAGTTGGGGCCGCCCGGAATAACAGACTCATGCCCGCGATCACAAGACTTAACCCTAGAAGCACAAAATACAGTGTTGCCTGTAATTGAATAAGCCCACCCAAAAAGGCCATGGGCACTGAGGCGATAAAAAAGGGGATGGATAAATGCCAGTCGAAGTGTCTTCGGTGAACCGCAAAATAGCTCCCAATGGTCACAACTAAAATATTGCAAGGCAGCGCGATCAGCGGGATTACCTCAGCGGGCTGCCCACTCAGTGCAAGCAGCGCAATATAAGTCGAGCCACCACCAAAGCCCACGGCGGAGTAGACCACTGCAATAATGAAAAAACCGAACGCCAACATAACCCAATGATCACACACCCACCCAGTCAGGGACCAGAGCCCAAGGCGCTAATAAATGGCTATGATTGAATCTCGGAGGAAATCTCGGGTGATACGGAGCGATTGGTCAGCCAAATAGCTTGATAAGGCTTCATTGCGATTTCGCCCTCCACTGCGATCTCGAGAGTCAAACCAGTGATCAGATCTTCCCAGGTGTCGTTCCCAACCAGGTTGAGCGACGCAGTTGAAATTGAGCTCGCCTCCTCCGTGACGTTGTATAAGCAAAAAATACTCTGTACGCGATCATGGCTTTGACGCCAAAATCCAAATATGGATTGCCCACAGTTGAGCGTGTACTGCGTCGCATTCGGATGAAAGGCCGGCTGACGCTGTCGTATTTGAATCAAAGCCTTCAGCCCCATCAAACACAAGGCATGATGGCTCTCCGGATCTGTTAGGTGTTGTGTTAGCTCATCCATGTCCCACTGATGTCGATTGATCGCCCGGTTGTGCCCAGTGTTCTGGACGCGCTCTATGTCATTTTGAGTGGCCAAAAAACTGTGTATGTAAAGTGCCGGTATCCCTTCGAGCCCCAGTACAATGGCGTGTGCCAATATCATGCGCGCAAGCGTTGTCTCGGCATCGGCACTTTGAAACTTAAATGCATCGTAAAGTGACACGTTCACTTCGTAGATGCTGCGATCGCCCTCAGCGGTCTCTCGCCAAGAGAGAAGTGCCCCGTTTAACTGAAGGCAGTCCACCATCGAATCTAATTCTCCGGAACTGAGTAATCCTTCGACGGGTCTGAGACCCACACCATCATGTGATGCCAAAAAGTTGAAGTAGGTCGTCCCCAGAACCGCGGGAGGCATACTCATTAGCCAACGCGTCAGTCTTGAGCAGTCCGCTTCGATTAATGTGTGAATCAGCAGCGGGGGCAAGGCGAAGTTATAAATGCAGTGGGCTTCGTCTCGCTGACCAAAATAAGCGAGATTCTCAATATTAGGAACGTTGGTCTCGGTAATCACTACGGCGTCGGGCTGCTCGTATTCTAGGAGCGCACGTAATAAGCGAACCAGATCGTGGGCCTCTGGCAAATTAATGCAGGTCGTTCCCGAGCGCTTCCAGGTAAACGCCACCGCGTCGAGTCTGAAAATCCGGATGCCACGATCGAGGTAGAGTCGAATAATTTTGACAAATTCGAGCAAGACCTCGGGGTTAGAAAAGTCAAAATCGACCTGATCGTGACTAAAGGTGCACCAAACATCCTGACTCCCCTGAGAGGTCAATACTGGCAAGACCAAATCACTGGTCCGCGGACGCACGACCCGCGATGTATCAAAATGCGCATCCGCAGTAAAAAAGTATCCGGCGCCAGGACTAATGCCTTGTTTGAAATTTTCAAACCACGCCGATCGAATCGAGCAATGATTCAAGACCAAATCGGCCATTAATTTGTAGCGCGTCGCAATGGACGTGACATCACTCCAATTCCCCAGCGCTTGGTTCACCGTTGAGTAATCGAGAATTGAAAACCCATCGTCTGACGTCCAGGGAAAGAACGGGAGGATGTGCACCCAGGTAACCGCGCTTCCCAACCACTCTCGACAGAAGTCATTAAGTACTTTAAGTGGCTTCTCGCCGTCTTTAACAATCGAGTCGCCATAAGTAATCAGCGCAACATCAGCCTGAGACCAAAGCTCGGGTAACGGTAATGTGCCCGAAGATTTATTGCCTATCGGCGTGTCTGAAATAGCGGACACGAGTTTTTCTGCAAGCGCCGCTAAATCAGGTGCATCCTCTCGGCCCTCGTACAATCGACAGGTGAGGTAACTCACTCGTGCATGGTGACTACTCATGATGACTCACTAGCGCCCCCGTGCTGAAAATTCGTTGTGGTCCTCCTCAACAGCTTGAATAAGCCGCTCGTAAATATCGGGTATTGCGCTCACCACACGCGACCACGTTGGCATAAACGGCGCGTCCAACGGACGCTCAAGAAATTGCTTGCCGGCCTCTAAAATATTGGTCGCAAAAAGCTCTACCGCTTGTTCTTCAGTGTGGGTATCAAAGTCCAGCCCATTCATCAGTGCATCGCGTCGATAACTCTCTACGTAATCGAGTGCAACGCGGTAATAGGTTGCTTTGAGCGTGCGAAACGTCTCTTGATTAAACACAGTGCCTTGAATCGCGAGTTTGCGGATCAACGACTTTGTAATGTCCAAAGACATGCGCGATAGACCTCGCTGCGCATCATTGATCGAGAGATCTTGGTGTTTGTGATCATAGAAATCGGTGAGCTCCACCTGACAGATTCGGTTTGCGCTGTTATTTCGGTACATTTCCGATGCCACACCCATCTCAAGCCCCCAGTCACTGGGGACGCGCATATCACTGAGTAGCTCTCGACGGAATGCGAATTCTCCAGCAAGTACGTAGCGAAAACTATCCAGGTAATTCAGAAAGTCATTTTCACCCAAAACACGCTTTGTTGCGTGAATCAAAGGTCCAACCAATAACCGGCAAGCGCGTCCGTTTAATTTATTACCTGCAACACGCGCGTAGTAGCCCTTGCAAAACTCGAAACTAAAAAGGGGATTCGCGACCGGGTAGATTAGGCGCGCTAAAAGACTACGGTCGTAAGTCAAAATATCGCAGTCATGAATAGCCACCGCATCGCTGCGCGACGTGGCCAGAACGTATCCCATACAGTACCAAACGTTACGACCCTTGCCAGGCTCCTGTGGCGCGAGACCTCGGGCTTCGAGTTCCGCATGAATCGCCCTTAACCTAGGCCCATCCTGCCAAAGCACCCTATGCTGCTGAGGAAGCTCAGCAAAGAACTCGAGCGCTGACTGATATTCATCCTCATCGGCCCGATCTAAGCCCACAACAATCTGAGATAGATAAGGCACTTTCATCAGTTCCGATCGAATATTAGGCATTGCTGGGGTCTGTAGTTCGGAATACAGCGACGGCAAAATCAGCCCGAGGGGTCGCGACGCAGAAAAATTAACCAGTTGTGCTTCAAGCTC
>JAQXEB010000121.1 GCA_029251065.1 Luminiphilus sp. | reverse complement strand
CGCGTGCGACATTTGACGCCCCGTCAGTCAGTAGCACGTATGTCGGTGTCGCACCCGTTGCTTCTACCGTTGTTGCTAAGTCGTAAATTGTTTGAAGCGCTGCTGCCATTGGCGTACCGCCGCCACCGGGCAGTTGCGCGAGCGTGCGCTTCGCCCTCACCAGCGAGCGTGTCGGTGGAAGAAGGATATCTGCTGATTCGCCTTTAAAGCTAATGAGTGCCACTTCAGTCCGGTGTGAATAGCAATCGGCGAGCAATAGTTCGATCGCTCCCTTGGCTTCTGCCATGCGCTGATGAGCACTGCTGCCTGAGGCATCAACGGCGAAGATCATGACGCTGGATTTCCGCTGCTCGAAGCGTTTGACTCGAATGTCTTGAGGTTCAATGTAAAGGCTTGCTTGCTGGTGATTGGACAGGTCCCATCGTGCGCGAACGGCTTGAAAGGGTGCCGCCGCCCTGAGGGTCGCGGGTATGTCAATGCGATGCCCGCGCTTGAGCTCTCCGCGTCTCACACCGATCGGTCTTCCACGCTGCTTGTCTTGCGCAATCTGTCCAGAATTACCGGCCTTATTTTGCCGCATTCGGCTGCGCTCGGCACGCTTTAACAAGGTGGCTAAAAGGTCTGTGGGCAGCTCAGCAATCGCAGATTGGACGGCCTCATCGGCCTCCTGATGCTCGCCTTGTTGCTGTGCGGAATCGGGTTGCTGGCTGTCCTCAGGGAGGGGGGCGGTGTCTTCAGGTGGCACAGGGTCTTCGGGCGGTGCTGGAATGTGGGTGGCTCGTGGTAGAAAAATGAGTCTAATAATCGGGTGAATAACCGCGTCGTCGGTTTCCTCCGTCTTCAGCAACAGCGTCAGCGCTTTGCATGCGATCACCGCGAATCGCAGCACACGAATGGAGTGAATGCCCATCGATGCCGCCAACTGTGTGAGGAGCAGTAGAGTCGTGTCAGCAAGCGACACGGTGTCCATGTGTTCTTGAGCGTGTTTGATATCGCCATTGGAAAATAGGGGTTCATCCACGCAGCGAATGCTTATCTCATTAAGATTTATACTCATTGACAGTCTTTCGAGCAGCGCCGCGGGGGGCGTTTCTTCGTCAATGCCTTCATCGAGCGCGATGACTGTGATCATCGCATTAGAGGTTTGACTGAGACCATCACGCGCCACCTTTACGGTCCCGGTATCCATTGCGGCACACCAATGACCCGTAAACTCTTTTGGTAGGCGCTCAGCCATTGGCAAAACGATATGCCTGTTGTGGCACTCTGCGAAAACACCTTGCGCAAGCACTGGCTTTCCCAGGCGCATGCTCTCGGTGATGTCCATACCGCCGATGAGCCGTTCTGTCGGCGTGGCGCCCGGAACCCGTCGCGCGGATTGATCAATGCGCGAGTTGAGGTTGTCGAGCCAAAAGTCGCGGACGGGACCGGGTTGCGCGATGACTCGGACGCCGCCGCCGGTATGTCCGAGCACTGCAATAAGCGCTGCAGCTAAGTCAGCGTCGCGCCACAGACCTGCACCGTTGGGCTCAGGAGAGTGAGGTTGCGATTGCGCGTTCGACACGAGCGTCGGCACTGGACTCGTCCATTGGGTCGCGCCGCAGGCGATGCCTGAGTACAAATAGCGCAATCTGTTTTAGATGTTGAAGGGTCGCGACCTCTTGACCCTTCAGTGCCGCAAGCGCCCGTGCACTGCGGATCAGTGTCAGCTCTCCACGCAGTCCATCAGTGCCGAGCTCGAGACACAATGACGCGGCTTTTTCTAAAATTTCGGTAGGCATATCGACCGCGTCAACCGCGGTACGCGCGGTATCAATCTTTCGTCGAAGTGCGCCTTCCTTTCGTGAAAAGCGTTTGCTGAAACCCTCGGGGTCTTGATCAAACGCATCGCGGAGCTTAATAATTTCAACACGGGTAGGAATGTCACGAGGGGTTCTCACATCCAAAGACAGACCAAACCGATCGAGGAGCTGGGGGCGCAGTTCACCTTCTTCTGGGTTACCGCTGCCCACTAAAACGAAGCGCGCTGGATGTCGAACGCTCAAGCCTTCACGTTCGACGACATTGACCCCACTGGCCGCGA
Source organism: Luminiphilus sp. (assembly GCA_029251065.1). Lineage (GTDB taxonomy): Bacteria > Pseudomonadota > Gammaproteobacteria > Pseudomonadales > Halieaceae > Luminiphilus. Next base: position 8,388 of record JAQXEB010000121.1, on the reverse strand, counting down.
CATCGAGCAAGGCGTCTACAATATGATCTTCAAGCAAATTGACTTCATCGATGTATAAAAAACCGCGATTCGCAGCAGCGAGTAAGCCGGGTTGAAACGCCTTTTCTCCGTTGTGGATGGCTTTTTCGATATCGAGCGCACCGAGGACCCGATCCTCTGTAGCACCCAGAGGAAGATCGACCACTGGGATGGCAATTTTATGGCTCTTAAGGGGATTCGTTTTTTGACACTGGGCACACAGACTTTTACTGGGTGCCTGCGGATCACACTGGTAGGGACAGTCTTTTACCGCTGCGATTTTGGGTAGCAGCTGAGCGAGCGCTCGAATAGTGGTTGATTTGCCCGTACCGCGTTCACCAAAAACGAGTACGCCCCCAATGCTTGGATCTACCGCAGCAATCGACAAGGCAAGCTTCATGTCGTCTTGCCCAACGATCGCCGTAAAGGGATACGCTACGGTCATGATTTGTCCCCAAAAAAAATAGGCCCAGTGCGTGTGGGCACTACAACACAGCGCTTGTGTGTTGGTGATATGTCACTTTATTTAAACACATTATTTGTCAAATTTTATGTATTTTTTCTGAATGGACAGGTCTAGACCGGCTCGGGTGCGTATAGAGCTCGACAGCGAAAGAGCAAGCAAGATGACGCAACTTGAGCAAGCAATAGACAGCGAGGGCGAGGTCGTTGACGGTCAATGCGGCTATCCACTTTATTGGTACTTTGACACGCAGGCAGACGGTCGCCCCATTGTTTTCATACACAGCATTAATGCTGCGCCAAGTGCCATTGAACTAAAGCCGCTCTTTCAATATTTCAGACCTGCCCGCGCCGTATTTGCTCCGGACCTACCGGGATTCGGTCGCTCGACCCGCGCTGTAGGCTCATTTTCTGCGCCAGATTTTGCTCGCGAGATTGCCGCATTTGTTGCGCGAATATCGGATCGCGGTGAGCCCGATATTGTTGCCTTGTCACTCGGATGTGAGTTCGTTGCGCGTGCTGTAGTGGAATTCAATGTGAAGGTTCGGAGTCTTACCTTCATATCGCCCAGTGGTTTTTCAGCCCGAACGCCACCCTCTGCCAAGGCGCAACGACGATTGAAGCGGCTGTTCAATTTTGCAGGTTTGGGTCGTGGGGCTTACAAACTACTGAGAGCAGAGCGCAGCATTCGTTATTTTTACGGCATGAATTTTTTGGGTCAGATCCCAGATGAATTGGTGCGCTATGCGTTAAAAACGACGCGCGAGGGAGAGGCCCACCAGATGCCACTTCAGTTCTTGTCCATGGGACTGTTTACACCTAACGCGGTGGACGAGCTCTACCGACGTCTGGATATTCCGGTGCTGGTTCTTTTCGATCAAGATCCGAACCTTTCGTTTGAGCGTTTTGCAGAGTTTGAGGGTGATAGTCGTTGGCGGTTCCATCGTATTCATCCCAGTCTGGGTATGCCTCACTGGGAGTGCCTCGAGCAGACGACTGAAACGATTGAGACGTTTTACGCCTCTCTTTAAGCGGTGTATGAGTAGGCAGTGTCCTGTTAACCAGTGTCCTGTTAACCAGTGTCCTGAACGATCTGTTTGGCAGCAAGCGTGCCTGACAACGTGGCCATGGGGACGCCGGGGCCCGGATGTACACTGCCGCCCGATAAGTACAGTCCCTTTACGCGACTTTTTGCCGACGGCCGGGTAAAACTTGAAAACATGCCGTGTGAGGCAGCGCCGTAAAGTGAACCCCCGCTGGCTGGGAATCGGTGATGCCAATCATCGGGAGAACTCACGACACAGTCTTGCTCTGAAAAAGTAATGTCCACACCGCCGCGCTGTAAGACCTCTAAGGCACGTTCGCGTTGTTCGCCCAGTTTCGTGCTAGTCCACGCCTTGTGGTCGCCATCGGCTGGCGCGTTGATGAGCAATAACAGCCGTTCGGTGCCTGATTTGAGCGGTGCGCCATTAATCCGGTCCTGTGCACACACATAGACCGTGGGCTCATTGCAGATGCCGCGTTTATCAAAAATTGTCGAAAATTCCTGCGCGTAGTTTTGGGCGAAAAAAACATTGTGGTGATCAAGTTCAAAGCCCGATGTCTCGGCGTTGATGCACCACGTAATCGCAGAGAGCCCGCGTTGATGGCGGGGCCTGACAGGGACAGAGGTTGAGACGTCTGCGCCCAGTAGACCATCACTCAAGGCCGCAGTATCGCCATTAAACACAACAACGTCGGCAGAGTGAGTTTCCCCGCTGACGAGTGTGATACCCGTTGCCCTGCCGTTAACGCAGTCAATGCGCTGCACAGGGGAGTCGTAGTGGAATCGACCGCCGTGTTCCTGGGCAAGTTCTGCCATTGCTAGGGCAAGTGCTCGCATGCCGCCATCAACGCACCAGACGCCCTCTCGCTCTACATGTGCGATTAACATCAATGTTGAGGGCGTCAATAAGGGCGAGGAGCCGACATAGGTGGCATATCGCCCGTAGAGTTGCCGGAGGCGAGGATCGCTGAAGTACTTGCCCAGTGCGCTCCAGAGTGACCGGTGAGGTGCCACAGCTAACGCCTTAGTACCCCCGTCGCGAATCAGTCGGTAACCCAGGGTTATTGGCGACGGTTGTGTGGTACTCATGAAGTTGTCTTTCAAGAGTCCATGAATCAACGCACCGTCACGACAAAACCGGCGATACCCCGCTGCGTTTTCCTCATTGGAAAAGTGAGCGATGGCGTCTGCAGACTGGTCGATATCGTGAAAGAGGTCTAAGTGACTGCCGTCTGTCCATGCATGGCGCGCCAGTCGACTGCTTTGTATCAGTTTCAGTCGGTCGTCAAAATGAGCGCCGCCCCGACGAAATAACTGCTCGAAGACCCAGTGCATGGTAAATACGGTCGGTCCGCCATCAATGCTCGAACCACCGACCTGACGTTGATGCATCTTTCCGCCGGGTTCGTGCCGACTCTCAAAGACATCGACCTGCCAACCGGCGCTCGAGAGTTCAACCGCTGTGGCTAGCCCGCCTGCGCCCGCACCAATGACAATCGCCTTTTTCGACATCAGGTCGGTTGTACTGAACGAGAAGGGGACATGACTGCACGCTGGTGGTAAACGATAAGTACCAAGCCGGTGACGAGCGGAATGGCCCACAAGCCTGGCGTGAGTGCAATTTCAGGTACGAACCGGACTGCACCAAAGGCGAAGAAGGCCGTGTAAACCGAAATTCCGGCCCCCACTAAAGACTTGATGTGCTCTTTAATGCGCGTTTTTACCGAGGTGGGCTGCCGATAAATGAACCAAAGATTGGTTCCAACGGTTGCAAACCCGACCAAGGCAATCCCCATCATCATCGGTTGAGCCAGTTCAACACCCCGGATAAAACAGTTTGCAGACGTTGCGACAAGAACGAATTGCATGACTAAATTGTGCCATGCGGCATTTTTGTGATGGTCTCGTTTGTTCTTCATGCAGAGCCATCCGTGCCACGCCAGGTTAATGGTTAGTGTAGCGAGGTAGAGCATCATCCAACCAAAAATACCCGCAATCATTTGTGAGTTTTGAAAGAGTTCATGATTCGACAGGTGCGGGTGTGTCGCCACGGGGTCAGCCAAGGTCGTGATCGCTATCCCTGTTGCCACGAGGCCGGTGGTCAACATGCTGATTACAAAAATAGTGCCTGCTTGACGGTGTAAGGTGCCACCTTTTTTACCGGCGATCGGTATCCAGACAGAGATGAGGCCCACGGTGCCCGTGATGATATGAATGATCACCAGTGTTTCGAATATGCCATGGGTCGACAGGCTCATATCGGGTCTCCATACTGTGTAACGTCGATACTATTGGATAGTTTTCGTGGATGAAACACTTTACACACCACCCAAGCCCAACTCGTTACCTGCAGTCATTGCGCTAATTCGTTCACTTTGGAAGGGTGATGGCAACTTGCTGGAGCTTTTGCCGGCTGAGGCGTACCACTTTGACATAGGGCATTTGGGGCGTTCTAGGCGCGGTACGGTGTTGTTTAACAAGCCGTCAGCCGTGAAGGAAATTATGCGCGACCAGCAGGGCGTGTTTCCCAAGAGTGACCTAATGGTCGGGGCGCTTGACCCGCTTATTGGTGAAAGTATGTTCGTGACCGACGGACCGAAGTGGCGGCGACAGCGCGCGATGATTGATCCGGCGTTCAGCTTGATGCGGCTCAATGTGGCCTACGGCGCCATGTGTGCGGCAACTGATGATCATGTGGAGATGATCTCGCGACTTGCGGATACGCAATCCCCGTTTTCACTCGACCTCGCAATGAGCCACTTAACCGCCGACGTCATATGCAGGACAGTCTTCTCTACCCCCTTAGCCTCGGATATTGCCGAAGAAGTGTTTGATGATTTCACGCTGTTTGAGAAGTCAGTCGCGCAGGTCGATATCTTGGGGATGATTTTGAAGCCGGCGTGGTCAGAGACAAAGCAGGTGCCGGAGGTGCTCGAAGCGTGTCAGCGTATTCGGCATCATATTGGTGGACTGATTGATACGCATCTGGACAGTCATGACGGTGAATTTAACGACATTGCATCGGCCGTGATTGAGGCAAAAGATAAAGACACGGGTCTGCCGTTTACTCGCGAGGAGTTGATCGATCAATTAGGTGTCTTTTTTCTCGCTGGACATGAAACCACCGCCAGTGCACTCACCTGGGTATTTTACATCTTGGCGGAGCGACCTGAGTGGATGGTGCGATTAAGAGACGAGATTGATCCCGTCATGGTTGACGGAGCGCTGTCATTTGACGATACGAAAAAGTTGCCGCTGACGCGGGCTTTTTTCAAAGAGGTGTTACGTTTATATCCACCAATTACCTTCGTACCGAGAGTGGCGCTTGAAAATGTGGAAATTGAGGGGAAGCGTCTGCCACGAGGGGCTTTGGTGATGATCGCTCCTTGGACACTCCATCGGCACAGTCGATATTGGGAGAACCCGCACGCGTTCATTCCGGAACGTTTTTTGCCAGAAAATGAAAAGTCATTAACGGCGGGTGCTTACATTCCCTTTGGGCAAGGTCCGCACCTGTGTGTGGGGGCCGGTTTCGCGCAAGTAGAAAGTCTATTGATCATGTCTCAGCTGATTACGAAATTCGACTTTGAGATGATGCCGGATCAGCAGGTTGTTCCCGCGGCACGACTGACCACCCGGCCAGCCGAGCAGGTCATGATGCGCGTGCGACACCGCCGCTAACGTCTGTTTGCTTGAGTGCGGCAGACAGCTTTTGGTCGAAAATTGCGACTTCACCGTGACAGGCGTCTAAGTCTTCTTTACTCAGCAATGGAATGAAAATGCCCTCATTCGTCGACATGACAACGCAAGGCAGATCAATCGGTAGCGCCTTCAATTGCGCTGTCTCTATGTCATTACGATGAAGCCACTCAATGTCCGTACGCACGCCACGGTAGGCGCGCCACGCGCGTTTTCCCAGGGGGTTGAGTCCGTGAGAGATGTCGCAGAGCGCACAACTGCGCGTTTGGGTTAGTTTGCCCAGGGCATAGGTGATCTCGCCCAGTACTGAGAAGTCTGCGTCGTAGATAGCGATGATGCGATGGTCCATGTCACGTTTACGCGCTTCTTAATGTGTCAGATCGAAGGTCGGGCCCGTCATGACTCCAGCCGGGTGCCCTAAATACGTAGCTTAGCTTGTCACGCCATGTGTTGGCGCGTCTAAAATCGCGCCACATCGCGGCGTATTCACCGAAAGAAACCGCGATCACGTTGTGCGTGTCGATATTTTTTGTGAGTCCATAACGGACAGGCTCCTCACTCACCTCCTCTGAAAAGGTACCAAACAACCGGTCCCAAATGATGAGCGTCGCGCCGTGGTTACGATCCAGATAACGCACGTTGGACCCGTGATGTACACGGTGGTGAGAGGGCGTGTTGAAGATAAACTCGATGGGCTTTGGAAATTTATAGAACGCTTCTGTATGCAGCCAGTACTGGTAGATAAGGCTGACGCTCAGCATGGTGACGATCATTGCGGGGTGGAAGCCAAGAAGTGCCAGAGGAACCCAGAAGGGGTACTTGAGGACGCGTTCTCCGACACCCTGCCTGAGCGCCGTACCGAGATTGTAGTACTGCGAGTTGTGGTGCGAGACGTGTCCAGCCCAAAGCAGTCGCACTTCGTGATTGCCACGATGGAACGTGTAGTAGGTTAGGTCGTCTAAAAAGAACAACAGCACCCACCAGTGAAGACTCGTATCGACGATGCCCTTTAACGGCGATATTGAATAAGCGGCAAACATGAGCGAGATGCCGAGAAATTTCGGGAATAAATCGACGAAAACGGTGAGGAGCATGACGCGCATACTGGTCCAGAAGTCGACACGCTCATAATGTTTTGTGTTGGCTTGGTAGGCCCACAGCAGCTCGATCGCAAGCGCGCCGAAAAAGAAGGGCAATGCCATCATCACCCAGTCGTCTTGCATTACCGCTAGTACGTCATTCATTTATCGTGCTCCAAGCGTGCCTTAATTATTTTTTGGCTGAGGCGTTTGCGATTGGGCTGATTGTAGCCGAATATTTAGAGGTTGGTTTCGACCGATCCATAATTCTAAAAAGGGGAAGAGCGTGGCGGATTTATTAGCAATGTCAACGGATATCATCGATGGGCATGCCGCGCCTGGCGAGCTGGGTCCGCTTAATCGGATTAACCACCAGTTATCGGAGCTGGGCAGCGAACTGGCGGTGGTTGAGGCCTTTTCACATTGCATCGTTTTTAAGACAGATGATGGTCTAGTGACGTTTGATACCTCCAACGAGCACGGTGGCAAGAAGTGTGTGGAGGCCATTCAGTCGTGGACAAAAGACCCTTTCAATACGGTGGTGTTCACGCACGGCCATATCGATCACGTTGGAGGCTGTGGCGCGTTTTGCTCGGCGTACGAGGGTCGTAAGCCCACCATTGTTGGACACGAAAATGTTGCCGCGCGCTTTGCACGCTACCGCATGACTAACGGCTATAACCATGTCATTAACGAACGTCAGTTTGGGCAGTTTAAGCGTCGAGGTTATGACCTTGCAGGCGAATCGCAGTTCTTGCCGCTAAGTACACCGTCGCCGGATATCACCTATCACAACGATTTGGCGATGTCGGTGGGCGGACTTGAAATCCAGCTCAATCATGCGCGGGGAGAAACTGACGACCACACCTGGGCTTGGATACCCAAGCACAAAGCCATTTGTGCGGGCGATTTCTTTATTTGGGCCTTTCCCAACGCAGGAAACCCGCAAAAAGCGCAACGCTACCCGCGTGAATGGGCCGCGGCCCTTAGGGACATGGCTTCTCGGGGCGCCGAGCTCTTTTTGCCCGCGCACGGACTGCCGATCTCGGGTGAAGCGCGTATCCGTAAAGTGCTTAATGAAGTGGCTGAGGTGCTGGAAACAATGGTGAGTCAGACGATTGACCTGATGAACCAGGGTGCATCACTCAATGACATTATTCACTCGGTTAAGGTGAGCCCGGAACTGCTAGCAAAGCCGTACTTAGCGCCCACGTATGATGAGCCTGAGTTTGTGGTCCGCAATATCTGGCGCCTCTATGGTGGGTGGTATGACGGTAACCCAGCCCAGCTCAAGCCTGCGCGCGATGCGTTGGTTGCGGCCGAGCTGGCCAAGTTGTCAGGGGGCGCGTTAAAGCTCGCCGAGCGTGCACGTCTGTTGGCACAAACCGATCCACGACTCGCCTGCCATTTGGTGGAATTTGCGGTCCATGCTGAGCCCGGAAACAAGGCTGTGCATCAAGCGCGAGCTGAGGTGTATCAGCATCGCCGCTCGGGCGAGACGTCGCTTATGGCAAAAGGTATCTTTGGGTTTACCGCCAACGAGTCGCGTCAACTGGGCGAGGGCGATTGAGCTTGCGTCTTCTGCGCCGGAATTTGACGTCGCCAGGCTCCACGTTGGATTGATGCAGTAATAATCACCGTATAGACCAACATGCCACTCACTGCGCCAATGAAAATGCCGGTCATTCCCCAGTTGAGGGTGCCGAGCAGAAAAAATGCGACCCCGATGGCCACCACTGGGCGGGCAATCAAGGCGGTGACGGGTCCGCGCATGGCCCCTGCGCCTTGTGAGGCAAAATAGAGCGCCCAACCCACGCCATGCAGCGCGAGGCACGGACCTACAATTTGTATGAAGCCCTTTGCCGTTTCGTAAACCATGGGATCATCGGTAAAGATCGGTATCCATAGGTGTGGGAATACAGCTAGTAGGCAGCCAATAACGCCCCCCAAAACGAACGACATGCCGGCACCCGTCCAGCCAATTTTTTCCGCTCTGTCGGCATCGCGAGCGCCAATGCTCATCCCCACTAACGAGGTCATGGCCGCACCGATTCCAAAAATTAACGAAGACATTAAAAACTCGAT
>JAQXEB010000120.1 GCA_029251065.1 Luminiphilus sp. | reverse complement strand
GCTTCATCTAACTTCTTGCCTTTGACCCACTCGGTGAGCAGTGAGCTGGACGCAATTGCTGAGCCACAACCGTAGGTCTTGAATTTAGCGTCTTCGATCACACCCTCATCATTCACCTGTATCTGCAGACGCATCACGTCACCACAAGCAGGCGCCCCGACCATACCCGTACCGACATTGTCGCTATCGGCATCGAGCTTTCCTACGTTTCGGGGATTTTCATAATGATCAATTACTTTTTCACTGTAAGCCATAACCTACTCCTCTCGGCGCTTAGCGCCTGTTAATGCGCCGACCATTCAATGGTGTCAAGATCAATACCGTCTTGGTACATATCCCATAACGGCGACAACTCGCGTAATTTTTCGACCGCGTGACGAACGCTTTGCGCCGCTTGATCCACGTCGTCCTGCGTCGTAAAACGCCCAAAACTGAATCGTAAAGAACTGTGCGCCATTTCGTCATTAAGACCTAAGGCACGCAAGACATAAGACGGCTCTAAGCTTGCAGACGTGCACGCAGAGCCACTCGAAATCGCGAGATCTTTCAATGACATCAGGAGCGACTCGCCCTCTACAAATGCAAAACTCACATTGAGCGCACCCGGTAAGCGATGATCTCTTGAGCCGTTAATGTGGACTTCGGGAATATCGTTAATCGAAGACCAGAAATGCTGACGAAGCGCTTTTAGACGCTCGCCCTCGGCGTGCATCTCTTCATTCGCAATGCGCGCGGCCTCACCCAAACCAACAATCTGGTGGGTCGCCAAGGTTCCTGACCGCATTCCACGTTCATGCCCTCCCCCATGCATTTGCGCCTCGAGTCGCACCCGAGGCTTACGACGCACGTACAGGGCGCCGATACCTTTCGGTCCATACATTTTGTGGGCCGAGATCGACAGCAAGTCGACCTTCATCGTGTCCATATCCAACGGCAGTTTACCGGTGCTTTGCGCCGCATCCACGTGATAAATGACCCCACGTGCACGGCATACTTCACCAATACCTGCGATATCATTGACGACGCCAATCTCATTATTTGCGTGCATCACACTGACAAGGGTCGTGTCTTCACGAATGGCGGCAGAGATCATCTCCGGCGTAGTTAATCCGTCGCTATTGGGTTCAAGGTAAGTGACTTCATAACCCTCACGCTCGAGCTGTCTGCACGTATCTAATACCGCTTTGTGCTCGATCTTCGAGGTAATGATGTGCTTGCCCTTGCGCTGATAAAAGTGCGCTACGCCTTTGATCGCCAAGTTGTCAGATTCGGTGGCGCCCGATGTCCAAACAATTTCCCGCGGATCTGCGTTGAGTAGCTCGGCGACTTGGCCACGCGCATTCTCTGTCGCTTCCTCAGCCTTCCAGCCGTATTGGTGCGAGCGTGACGCTGGATTTCCAAATACACCGTCCATCGAAAGACACTGGATCATTGCGTCTGCGACGCGCGGATCAACCGGTGTCGTCGACAAGTAATCTAAATAGACCGGCACATTTAACACTTCAGCCTTTCCCATAAATCAGTCCTTTAGCCTCTCGGCCTATAGCTCTCTAACGGTCAATGGTTGCGCTTCGACAAGCCCAGCCATGTAACCTACTTGCGGGTAACCCCCGCGGTTAACCAATTGATCTAAACTGATGCCACTCAAAAAACCATGTATCTGGTCCGATAAGTCCTGCCAAAGGTGATGTGTCAGGCACACCTCACCGTGGTTGCAATCGCCACGCCCCTGACAGTTCGTCGCATCGATCGACTCATCAACGGCATCGATGATTTGCGCCACATAAATTAGGCCGCTCGGCCGAGCCAACTGATAGCCACCGCCTGGGCCTCGCACACTGCGCACGAGCGCTTCCCGCCTGAGCTTCGAAAACAACTGCTCCAGATACGACAGCGAAATCTCTTGACGCGCCGAGATGTCAGCAAGCGTAATAGGCTGCTCCCCACCGTGGATAGCGAGATCGAGCATTGCAGTCACCGCGTAGCGGCCTCGAGTCGTCAATTTCATCGCAAATTTAGTAGCACCTTCCGAATACCTGACTAGTTTAGTCAAGAATTACTCGGTACGCCACATAAGGGCATTATTTATTGCGATTTTCTCCAACAACTCGACGGGTCTCTTTCAACACACCCCTGAGGATTTGCACCTCCATTTCGTCCAACCGCACCCGATTAAACAAACGCCGCAGTCTCGTCATCAGTCGCTTGGGCGCTGCGGGATTTAAAAAATCAAGGTCAACAAGCGTCTCTTCGAGGTGCTCAAAGAAGTACTCCATATCTTGAGCCGTGGCGAAGGGGTTCTCCCAATCGGAATCCTCCTCGCGCGGCAGCGTGCCCTCAAGTTCCGTCATTCGAATCTCATAGCAGACGATCTGCACAGCCATCGACAAATTGAGTGACTCATAGTCGGGGTGCGTTGGTATGTGACAGTGCAAATTACAACGCTTCAGCTCCTCGTTGTTGAGCCCGCTGTCCTCCCGACCAAACAGTATCGATACGTTTTCACTGACGGAGTGGTCAACGATTCGACGCGCCGTCAGGCGGGCATCCTGTACCGGCCAGGGTATCCGTCGATCGCGTGCGCTCGTCCCCACGACGAACTGACTGTCCTTGATCGCCTCGTCCAGGGAACTCACGACTCTCGCGCTATCAATAATGTCGACAGCACTCGCGGAACGCCACTGGGCCTCCGGATCTGGAAATTTGCGAGGATCCACAAGCACCAACTTGCGCAAACCCATATTTTTCATGGCGCGCGCCACTGCGCCGATATTCCCAGGGTGCGAAGGATTAACCAGTACAACTTGTATGTTGTTCGAATTCATAAATGAACCTAATTTGCTGGGCCGCGAGTGTAGCAAACCCTAACGCCGGCGCGCGCTTCTTGCTATCATCGCGCG
>JAQXEB010000119.1 GCA_029251065.1 Luminiphilus sp. | reverse complement strand
GGTTGGGTAGTCAAGCACTGTGAGTGAGAACTGATCGCCAACGCGCAATTGCGCGAGGTCATCGATTGAGCGACTGGCACATTGCAACACGCGTGGGTATCCGCCGATTGTCTGTGCGTCGGCGAGTAAAATAATCGCCTGCCCGTCGTGAGTGACCTGAACGGTCCCTGGTTGAACCCCCGAAGACACCATTTCTTTCGACTGCGCGCTCTGCGTGAGTGAGAGCGCTGTGTCGGTTCGTAATCCGATGCGGTTCGACGGCGCCACGACCGTGATGGGGCGATCAAGGAGCTGCGCGACAGCGGAGGGCTCGAGTCGATCGTACTCAGGTCCTCGATAGGCTCGAATCATTGAGGTGGAGGGCGTTGGCGGCAAGACGATCGTTGGCCATGGAATGACACCTCCCGATCTGGTTTCGAGTACGTCCTTCGCTTGCCACACGGCGGAGGCAAGTAACTCGTGGCTACCGATGCGCAGTGCACTTGCGCTTCCCAGCCACGTCTTTACCCGCCATGCACCCTCGACGGCGAGATACCCGCGTACGCCCGTCGTTGGCGACTCAAACGACAGCTCGTCGCCGGCGGTAAGCTCAATAGCCTCGCGACTGTCTACTGACTGATTATTGACGCGTGCAGAAAATTCAGCCCCCGCCAGTGCAACCTTACCTGCGCTTTCACAGATCAATCTGGGGCCGGTCATTGTCAGCTCTAAAACCGGCGTATGAAGAGCGTTGCCCACCAGTGAATTTGCATAACGCATGGCTGCCCTATCGAGTGCGCCACTGATGGGTACCCCCAAGTGTGTGTATTCGGGTCGTCCGGCGTCTTGAGTCGTTGTCCGCAGACCGCTGGTGACAAACCGAAGTCTCACGATATCCAAGGCCTAATATCAAGATCACCGCGATCCCATTGATGGCTCAACTCGGTGAACTCATCTAGGGTAATGGGGAGGAAGCTAACCCGATCATTTGGTGCAAGTAGTGCTGGTATTTGACGCTCAGGATTGAACAGCGATATTGGTATGCGCGCGAGAATGCGCCAACCACCGGGTGAGTCGAGGGGGTATATGCCAGCCTGATCTCCTGCAATCGCCACAGATGAGGCGGGGACGCGAGCCCTCGGTGTTTTCATTCGACTGCAGTGTAAGGTATCCGCAAGCCCCCCCAGATAAGGAAATCCAGGTAAAAAGCCCATCGCATTAACGCGGTATTCGGATCGGCAAAATGTTTCAACCAGTGAGTCCCATGACAGCGATAACTCGTACTGTAACGGGTCGCAGTCAAGTGCAAAGGACGGGTCGAAGCAGGTGGGTATGGACCAGAGCTTCTCGCCTGCATTGGGTTCAGGGTGGGCGCGCTCGAGTAGCCCGACCAACGCCGCATGAACTTTAGAATAAGAGGTCTTTGTCGGGTCGAAGGTAACGAGGACGCTGTCGTAGCTTGGCGTGGTGCTGACGATGCCTTGCGGGTCTTCGGCTCTCAGCAGGCGGTTCAACGCCATCGCACTTGGAGTGGCCCTGTCGTCACTCGCGAACTCGACGAGTGCCGCGGTATCACCGAACGGCCGAATGATTGCGGTCATGGTAATGGGCCCACGTGAATATCTCGTGCGCTCAAGGCCTCTCGGATCGCGTTGATCTGTTGCAGGGCACCCGGTGTATCGCTGTGAATGCAAATGCTGTCCGCTTCTAAAATAATGGAGTGGCCATCTGTCGATTGTATCGATTGCGCATTAACAATCGACATGACTTGCGCAGTCGCAAGCTCAGATTGCTCAATAACAGCGCCGAGTTCAGAGCGTGGTGTCAATTGGCCGTTGCTCAAGTAGCGGCGATCGGCGAACGCCTCGGCGATAAAGCCGACGCCATGGCGGTCACAAAGCGCTCGCTGGTCACTGCCGGCAAGGCCCATGAGTGCGGGTACAGGACTCATGGTTTTTAAGAGTCGAATAACGGTTTCAGCCAGTGCGTTGTCCTGAACCATGTCGTTGTAGAGGGCACCGTGGGGCTTTACGAAGCCCATGACAGAGTCATGATCCTCCACCATGTCTTTTAGCGACGAAATTTGATCACTTAATGACGTCATTAGATCGGTGGATGACAAGGCTAAAGACTTCCGACCGAAATTTTCTTTGTCGGGATAAGAGGGGTGGGCGCCTATTCTGAGACCTAAGGCGGTTGCATTTTCGACCATGAGTTGCATCGATGTGTCGGAGCCGGCGTGGCCCCCGCAGGCAATCGAGCAACTGCTGATCTGTGCCATGAGCGCCAGGTCACGTGCCACACCTTGGTCACTGCTGTCCTCGCCTAAGTCACAGTTAATATCGATGCGCTGAGTCATATTAGAGCCACCCAAAAGCGAGTCCGATGCCTCTGGCACCTAGCAGCATCGTCACTGTGAGCACGGACGCGCCTAGAATGTTTTGAGTCGTTGTATTGGTATGCACGCCCAGCAATCCTCGATCGTTCGACACCCAAACGATAAACATCGCAATAATGGGGAGCAAAATTCCGTTAGCGACTTGAGCAAAGAGAATCAACTGGATGGGTTTGAGGTTGAGACTGGCGAACAAAATACCAGTCGCCAAGACCGACAGCCAAACCCATCGGAAGACAGTGTCACGTCGCTGTTCACTGAGGCCTAGAACCTCGGTTACCGCGAAAGCCGCGGCCAGTGGTGCGGTAATTGCGGAAGAGAGGCCTGCTGCGAAAAACCCGATGCCCATAAAGAGCTCAGACGCATTGCCAAGCAGCGGCTTGAGTGTGCCTGCCAGTTGGGACAGGGAGCGTGTTTCTTCACCGGAGTGGTTCAGTGTCGCAGCAGCCGTGATCACAATACACAGTGTAATTACGCCACCACCGAGTACCGATAAAAAAATATCTTGTCGTGCGTCAGACAGGCTCAGTCCTGCTTTAGCGTGTTCTTTTAGCGTGGAGGCATGAAGAAATAGGTTGTAGGGCACAACGGTTGTGCCGATGAGCCCCAATACCAAGAATCCCGCATTATCGGGGATTTTCGGTGTAAAAAGTCCCGAGCCGATCGCCGCCATAGAGGGTTTGACAAGCACCGCTGCTGTCATGAACACCAAAGCCATGCAGGCGACCAGTGTCATCAGCGTGCGCTCTATCCAGTGGCGCTTTCCGGTACCTAAAACAACGAGCGCAGCGCCACCGATGACGATTGGCCAGACCGTGCGGTGGGTGTCATTGGTTATCGGTAGCCCGGCCGCTGCGCCGGTGATATTTCCAGCTTCATAAGCCGCGTTACCCACGAAAATGGCGCCAATGACTAAGACTGCGGATGGCCAGTAGAGCAGGCTTCCTTGCGTCCGCTGGGCAATTGCTTCACCGAGGCCAATCTGACCGATGGTGCCAAGACGCGCAGTCATCTCCTGTAATACCAGCGTCGCGGCAACAGAAAAGACCACTGCCCAAAGCAGTGTAAATCCGAAGTTTCCGCCTGCAAGCGTCGCTGTTGTCACTGTACCCGGGCCAATGAACGCCGCCGCAACCATTGCGCCAGGGCCGAACTTTCGTCGATTCATTGTCATAAGTACAGCCCAGTCTCTGCGCATGTAACGTCTTCTGTCGTCAGTCTAGCGTGAACACGACACGACTTAAAAATGCGCTGTTTAATCGCTAACTTCCGCATTTCGTTGGGTTCTAGTTTAGACTGCTCGAGTGATAACAGAGTAGGAGATAGGCATGGGGCGTGCCTACCAAAACCGTAAAGAATCAATGGCAAAGACTGCGGCAACAAAGACTGCAGTATATTCGCGGTACAGCCGAGAAATTTATATGGCGGCAAAGGGGGGTGGTACCGATCCCTCTGCAAACCTGACACTGCGATCGCTGATTGATCGGGCCAAAAAAGATCAAGTGCCGTCGCACGTGATTGATAAGGCGCTCGATAAAGCCGGATCAGGTATCGGTGAAGACTTTCAAATTGCGCGATACGAGGGGTTTGGTCCGGGCGGCACGATGATATTGGTTGACTGCCTTACGGACAATGCGAATCGGACAATTGGTGAGGTTCGTCCAGCGTTTACGAAAGGAAAAGGTAAGTTTGGGACCCCTGGAACGGTGGCTCACATGTTTGAACATGCGGCAGTATTTGTGTTTAAGGGCGATGAGGATGCGGTACTGGAGTGCTTGTTAATGGCTGACGTTGATGTTCTGGAGGTTGAGAGCGACGACGAGTTAGTCACGGTAATGGCGCCGATAACCGAGTTTGCAAAAGCACGAACCACATTGACTGGCGAGTACCCCGAGATTGATTTTGAGGTCGACGAACTCCAGTTTGTCCCGAAGGGAGAAACGCTGATTGAAGGCGAGGACCTCGAGCAGTTTGAAAAGCTACTGGGCTTACTCAACAATTGCGAAGATGTTCAAAACATATACCACGATGCGAAGTACGGGTAGCTAGGTCGCAAACGGTGCAAACAAGTCCGCGTCGTTTGCGAAACTTTTGAACTCCAGCGCATAACCGTTGGGGTCCTCAAAAAAGGCGGTGCGCTGTTCGCCGGGTGTTCCCTCAAAGCGCACTGAAGGCTCAATGATCATTTTTACCTTTCCTCTAATTCGGTCGCACAGAGCACGATGGTCGGTGGGTGTTAAAACAATACCGAAGTGCGGAATGGGAACACTGTGGGCATCGACTGGATTGTGAGCCTGAGGTAAGGGCCCTGTCCCGGTCACATGAAAGACCAGTTGGTGGCCAAAAAAGTCCAAGTCAATCCACTGGGCGCTTGTGCGTCCGGTCTGACACCCTAAGGTCTCGCAGTAAAACCGACGCGTTTCTTCAAGGCAGTCGGTGGGCAGTGCGAGGTGGAAGGGGCGAACAGTCAAAACGATCTCCTAATGAGTACAATTTGAGGGGTTGTGAATCGTGCCTGCAGTTTAGCCTAGTGCAATCCCTTCATGCGATAGATCAATGAGGTCTGGTGAGTCGTATTTTCGATGGTTGTTGGGTGCGATGTGACTGATCGGTCGCGCAGTTCATCGAATGCCTGGATTGGTGTTTGAGCGCGTCAATACTGGGTAGATTCATCGCGTGGATCTAAAACATTCTTGTGAGTCAAAAAAACATACTGTATGTTCAAATCACTTTAAGACAGCGTCGTGGGGTGGGTCTACGACAGCGCTGCCTGCTCACTCAAAGAATCAAACATAAGGTCAAATAAGGGGTAAATTATGGACTTAGGTGTCTCCGAAAAAGTCGCGCCGGTTTTAGAAAGTGTGCGCAATTTTCTTAACGAAGAGGTCATTCCGCTTGAGGCAGAGTACAAGGCTGAGATCGAGGTTGGATCGCCTTGGGAGTTTACGGCGCGCCAGACGGAGATTCTGGAGAGTCTGAAGACTAAGGCGCGTGCGCAAGGGCTGTGGAATTTTTTCCTTACGGACAAAAAGGGAGCCGGGCTCAACACCGTTGAGTACGCATACCTTGCCGAGGAAATGGGTCGCTCGTACATCGGGGCGGAGGTGTTTAACTGCAGTGCACCCGACACCGGCAACATGGAAGTGATCCATAAGTACGGGACCGAGGCGCAGAAAAAACAGTGGCTCGAGCCGCTCATGAACGGTGAGATTCGCTCGTGTTTCGGCATGACGGAACCCGATGTCGCCTCGTCCGACGCCACTAATATCTGCACCAACGCGGTGTTGGATGGTGAAGAGTGGGTTATTAACGGCGAAAAGCACTGGACCAGCGGTGCCGGTGATCCTCGCTGTAAAGTCATGATTTGTATGGTCAAGACGGATACTGACGCGCCCAAACACTTACAACAGTCGCAGATCTTGGTGCCACTGGACGCGCCTGGCGTTGAAATTGTTCGGCCACTGACGGTATTTAACAACGTTGACGCGCCACACGGTCACATGCGGGTGAAGTTGAATAACGTCCGCGTTCCTAAAGAAAATATTATTCTTGGCCCTGGCCGAGGCTTTGAAATTTCTCAGGGTCGTCTGGGCCCGGGTCGTATTCACCACTGCATGCGCTCTATTGGTTCTGCGGAAAAAGCGCTGGACCTTCTTTGCACACGAGCAACGACGAGAACCGCCTTTGGGCGACCGCTCGCAAAGCTCGGTGGCAACATTGACATCATCGCCGATGCGCGAATGAACATCGAACAAGCGCGTCTGCTCACGCTAAAGACCGCATGGATGATGGATCATACGGACCCCAAAGAAGCACGTATCTGGATCTCGATGATCAAAACGGTTGTGCCTAACATGGCGCTTAAAGTTATTGACGACGCCATTCAAATGCACGGCGGTATTGGCGTGTCGAACGATACGCCACTGGCGAGTATGTGGGCGGGTCAACGGACCTTGCGATTGGCTGATGGTCCCGATGCGGTTCACCGTATGGTGGTTGGCCGTCATGAGCTCAAGGGTTACAGCGTGGTCGAAGATGCTGGCGCCACATTCCGCGACGGTTAATAGGTTAGGGAGAAAGAGATGGCAACTCAATGGGTTGAACCCGATGACATGGTCACGATGGCGGGGACTAAATTCCCCCCCAGTGACTGGATGACGGTCGAGCAGGATCGTATTAATACCTTTGCGGATTGCACTGAAGATCATCAGTTCATTCATATTGATGAAGATGCTGCAGCGCAAACACCCTTTGGCGGCACCATCGCCCACGGCTTCTTGACGCT
Source organism: Luminiphilus sp. (assembly GCA_029251065.1). GTDB lineage: Bacteria > Pseudomonadota > Gammaproteobacteria > Pseudomonadales > Halieaceae > Luminiphilus. Next base: position 15,306 of record JAQXEB010000119.1, on the reverse strand, counting down.
CTCTCTGCTGACAAAGCTGAGCTCAGAGAACTCAATTGGCGTGAAGGGCGTGGTCATGGGGGTTAACTACGGCATTGATAAACTGCGGTTCTTAGCGCCGGTGCGAGCGGGTAAGCGCATTCGGGCACACACGGAGGTCTTAAATGTCGATCGCAAGGACGCGAATCGTTTTTTGGTCAAAACCGGTGTCACCGTGGAAATAGAAGGTGAAGAAACGCCTGCGCTTTATGCAGAGTGGCTGGGTATGCAGTTCATCGCTTAATAAAATAAACAGTGTTAGTGAGGTAGTCACAGAATGACAATTCGTTATGACGGTCAGGTAGCGATCGTTACCGGTGCAGGTAATGGCCTGGGTCGCAGCCACGCAATTCAGTTGGCGGCTCGTGGTGCAAAGGTTGTTGTCAATGATCTTGGTGGGACTGTCGATGGCAGTGGTGGTGGCAGCACAGCCTCGCAAGCCGTGGTTGCCGAGATTGAGGCGGCTGGGGGTGAGGCAATGGCTCATGGCGCCAATGTTGCTGATTTCGAGCAGGTCCAAGACATGGTCGCAAAGACGATGGAGCGTTGGGGGCGTGTTGATATTTTAGTCAACAACGCGGGTATCTTACGTGACAAGAGCTTTGGTAAAGGGTCGTTAGAGGACTTCAAGTTGGTGCTCGACGTCCACCTGATGGGCAGCGTGAACTGTACGAAAGCGGTCTGGGAAATCATGCGCGAGCAAAACTACGGCCGCATTGTAGTGACGACGTCATCGAGTGGTCTCTACGGTAATTTTGGCCAGACCAATTACGGCTCAGCCAAAATGGGTGTGATTGGGATGATGAACACGCTCGCTCAAGAGGGTGCCAAAAATAACGTCAAGGTCAACGCACTTGCGCCGACTGCCGGCACTCGCATGACAGAGGGGCTTATCCCGGATCAGGCGTTTGCTTTAATGACGCCGGAAACGGTGACGCCGGCCGTGCTTTATTTGGTGTCACAGGATGCTCCGACACGCGCGATCTTGGCGGCGGGTGCAGGAGGCTATGCGGTCGCTAAGATCGTGGAAACCGACGGTATTTATCTGGATGATGCTGATCAGACGCCTGAGGCGATTGCTGAGCACTGGGATGCGATCGCCAACAGCGAGCCCAAGCAGCTGCAAGCGGGATTTGAGCAGACGGTTAAGTTCCTTGGAAAGGCTGCACAGGCAAAAGGTATTTCACTCGAGTGATTCACATCACCGACTTAACACTCAATTAGACATTGGTCCGTAACGGGCACAGGGAGAGAAGAATATGAAAGAAGCAGTGATCGTTTCAACAGCTAGAACACCCATTGGCAAAGCCTATCGTGGTGGTTTTAATAATCTGCAAGCGCCGACGATGGGTGCTCATGCAATCCGTGCCGCGGTTGAGCGTGCCGGCATTGAGAGTGATCGGATTGAAGATTGCATTATGGGCGCGGCGCTGACTCAGGGCACATCGGGTATGAATATCGGTCGGAATGCAGCACTGCGCGCTGGGCTGCCAGTGTCTGTCTCTGGTATGACGATTGACCGTCAGTGCTCTTCAGGTCTCATGGCTGTCGCGACAGCGGCTAAGCAAGTCATGTACGACGGTATGGACGTGGTTGTCGGTGGTGGTCTGGACTCTATCTCTCTTGTGCAAAATGAGCACATGAATTCTCACAGACTGGTCGACAATGAGCTCGTCGGTGTTCAGAAAGACATTTACATGCCCATGTTGCAGACTGCCGAAGTAGTCGCGGCTCGCTATGGTATCGCGCGCGACGTAATGGACGAATACGGTCTACAGTCCCAAGAGCGGACGGCGGCGGCGTACGCGGCAGGTCGATATGACGCTGAGCTTACGCCTGTGACCTGCGACCGTATTGTTTATGACAAAGCCACGGGTGAGCAGTCGACCGCTGAGGCGACGGTTTCAGCGGATGAAGGTGTTCGACCCTCAACCCTCGAAGGGGTTAAGAGCCTAAGAACTGTGATTGAGGGCGGTACGATTACCGCGGGCAACGCATCGCAGCTTTCTGACGGCGCATCGGCACAAGTGGTCATGAGCAGCGAGTTAGCGAACTCTCTTGGCCTTGAGCCTCTGGGTGCTTACCGCGGTATGGCCGTGGCGGGATGTGCGCCGGATGAAATGGGTATCGGTCCCGTATTTGCTGTGCCAAAGCTTTTGAAGCAGCACGGACTCACGGTCAATGACATTGGTTTATGGGAGCTTAACGAGGCTTTCGCTGTGCAGGTGATCTACTGTCGCGACACGCTGGGTATCGACAATGACAAGCTGAACGTGGACGGCGGCGCTATTGCGATTGGGCACCCCTACGGTATGAGTGGCTCGCGCATGATTGGACACGCACTCATTGAAGGCAAACGTCGCGGCGTGAAGTACGTGGTTATTACTATGTGTGTCGGCGGTGGTATGGGTGCAGCCGGTTTGTTTGAGGTCTACTAAAATGGTTAAAGCGGTCGTATGCAGTGAACACGGGCTTCCCGACAAGCTCTCTTTGGCCCATGACTGGGAAACGCCCGCGCTCGGCGCGCACGATGTGCGACTGGACGTCAAGGCGGCGGGGCTCAACTTTCCTGACGTCTTAATTATCCAGGGTAAGTATCAAATGCAGCCGCCCATGCCTTTTGTACCGGGTGGCGAGTCTGCTGGGATTGTTATCGAGGTAGGCTCGGCGGTCTCGCGTTGGTCGGTAGGCGACAGTGTGATTCAGCTGGGTGGTGTTGGCGGATTCGCGAGCGAGGCTGTGGTGAATGAGAATGCGTTGCTGCCTAAACCGGAAGGCATTGACTTCACTGCAGCAGCGGGCGTGGGTATGACTTACTTCACGTCCTACTACGCACTCAAGCAGCGAGGACAACTTAAAGCCGGTGAAACCATGCTCGTCATGGGTGCGGCCGGCGGTGTCGGGAGTACAGCGGTCGAGCTTGGCAAAGTCATGGGAGCCCGTGTCATTGCTGCCGCGAGTTCTGATGAAAAACTCGAACTGTGCAAGCAACTCGGTGCTGATGAGGTCATTAACTACAGCAATGAGTCGATAAAAGACCGTATTAAAGAGATTACTGGTGGCAAAGGGGTCGATGTTGTCTACGACCCGGTGGGTGGCGATTTTGCAGAGCCGGCGGTTCGGAGTATGGCCTGGAATGGTCGCTACCTTGTGATTGGTTTTGCATCCGGCCCCATTCCCAGTATTCCGCTTAATTTGACCTTGCTGAAGGGCTGTTCTTTGATGGGTGTGTTCTGGGGTCGCTTTCTGTCGGAAGAGCCGGCTGAGCAGCAACAAAATGTAGAGGAGCTGTGGGGGCTGTTCCGCGACGGCAAGCTGAACCCTGTGGTTACCGACGTATTCCCGATCGAGGAGTATGAGGCCGGTTATGCTGCAATGATGGAGCGGCGTGCCAAAGGCAAAGTTATCTTCACGTTTTAAGTGATGGACGGCTTCTCTTTTCAGTCGGTCAAGACGACGCTCGTGCAATCGGGCGCCGTCTTACACCTTTCGAGTCTCTTGGCAGAGCGGGGTTTGTCCCGCCCCTTGTTTGTAACCGATGCCATGCTCATCGAATTGGGCGTTGTTGTGCCCTCAATCGATCATCTACGACAAGCCTGTTCTAGCGTCACTGTATTTGATGGTGTTGAGCCCGATCCTTCGGAGCGTGTGGTCGGTGCGTGTTTGGCGGCGTTTGAAGCTGGGCAATGTGATTCGGTAATCGCCATCGGCGGTGGTAGCTCGATGGACGTGGCGAAGGTTGTTTCTGTGCTTGCCAGTGGTCAGCAAGCGCTGTCAGAGATCTACGGCGTGGGAATGGTGTCGAGTCCGCGTGTGCCGCTTTTTTTGGCGCCTACGACCGCGGGGACAGGTTCAGAGGTTACGCCAGTTGCTATTATTACTACGGGTGAGACCACTAAAGCGGGTGTAAGTTCGCCAGCACTGTTACCCGATGTTGCAATTCTTGATGCGTCGTTGACCTTGGGGCTTCCTCAGCATATTACGGCCATGACGGGTATTGACGCGATGGTGCACGCAATTGAAGCCTACACGTCAAAGATTAAGAAAAATCCCATTTCCGATATGTTGGCGCTCAGAGCCTTGACGCTGTTGGCTGGAAATATGAGAACGGTTTTAAGCGCGCCGAAGGACGTTTCAGCACGAGAGGCCATGTTGCTAGGTTCCATGTTTGCAGGACAGGCGTTTGCCAACGCCCCGGTAGGCGCCGTTCACGCGCTGGCCTACCCGCTGGGCGGGCACTACCATATACCTCACGGCCTGAGTAACTCCTTGATGCTCCCGACCGTACTGTCCTTCAATGCCGAGGTTTGTCCGGACCTCTATGCGGAGCTGACCGACGTGCTCCCCGGGGCCGCACGATCGGCCCAGGGCCTCATTGACTGGCTGAAAGCGTTAATTGATGACAGTGGTCTTCCGACGACGCTTGCGGAGGCTAATGTTCCCCAGACGGACCTCGCAATGCTCGCGAAGGATGCCATGTTCCAACAGCGACTGCTGATCAATAATCCTAGAGAGGTCGACGAAACGACCGCGTTGCGGCTTTATCAGGACGCTTGGAGTGGATGGTCTTGATTGAGAGAGCCTCACCGTCAGCGAGAGACCGATTTTCAATCTTTTATCCGCTCAACAGTCGCTGGGCGGATAACGATATTTACGGGCACATTAACAACGTCGCTTACTACGCTTTTTTCGATTCGGTGGTGAATCGCTTTTTGATCGAACAAGGTGGGATGCAGCCGGGTCTAGATCACGTTGTGGGTTACGTGGTGAATTCATCGGCAGACTATTTTTCACCACTGACCTACCCGCAGGACCTTGAATTGGGCTTGCGCGTGGCGCGTCTGGGCGAAAAGTCGGTCACTTGGGAAATTGGTGTTTTCGCTATTGGTGCTGCGTTAAGTAGTGTGACGGGACGTTTCACACACGCTTTTGTCGATCGGGAGGCCAATTGCTCAGCAGTCATTCCTAGGGCTATTCGTGACGCCATTGAGGCGCTCGACTAGTCTTCTTCTGCGATCAGGTTGTCTCTGTTTTTCATGGCGTAGCTCAGTACTATGAGAGTCACTAGGCCTGCAAACAAAGGCGGATAAGTCGGACTTATTTGATACAGCACACCCCCTAAAACAGGGCCGATGACGAAACCTGCCGCAGGACAGGCGGTGATTAACCCGGCGGCACCTCCTTGCTCATCACGAGACACGGCCAAAGACGCACCCGCCGACATCGCGGGTCCAAGAAGTCCTAATCCCGCACCCATAAACGCCATGCCGATAAGAAGTCCCGTGAGGTTGTTTGCCAATGCAATAACGCCTGCGGCGACGAGGTTGGCCACCAGCCCCATACGAACAAGGTTAAGGGCTGGGCCGGTGTAGCGTTGAGAGACAGAAAGCTGAAGTGCGAGCGTAAAAAATGCTGAAACCATGAGTGCTGCACCTGTGTATTGAGCCGTCTCAACCCCCGACAGTGAGAGACTGTCTTGAATACGAAAGCCCAGAGTCTGTTGTATCGCCGAGAATCCTGTGAAGGTCCCAATGGCACTCAAGAGGTAAACGCGCAGCCGTGCGTCGAGGAACGAGAGACGAGGAACTTGCTTTCTGGAGGTGCCCGGGTGCTCTCCCTCGGGCAGGTATTTCCAGACAACAAACACCGCGATGAAGGTCAGAATCGCAGCGACGTAGAGTGGGAATAAAAGGCCCAGTCCAGCCAGCAGGCCCGCCACAACAGGACCAATAATTAACCCTAGACTGTTGGCTGTTCCGAGGCGCGCCAAGGTTTGTGTTCTGAAGGCTCTCGAGCTGTGGTCGGCCGCGTAGGCGGTCACGCCCGGGCTTGTGGCAGCCATCAGCGATGACTGCATGCAACGACAAATCAAGGCGGTGAAGTAGAGTGTCCAGCCGGTCAGAATGCCTTTCATTCCCAGTGCAAACACGGCGGCAAAGACCACGGTTCCGACTGCATATCCGGTTAGACCAATAACAATGACAATCTTGCGGCCAATTTGATCAGATTTGCGACCCCACCACGGTGAACAGAATGTAAAAAGTAATGCTGAGGTGGAGATGATGGACGTGGTCTGAATCTCGCTCAGCGCCACTTCCCGTCCCAGCGGCGGAAGGATTGCGAAAATAAACGCCTGACCAATCGCATTAGCGAGTAGACCCGTGATTAGAATGAAAAACGAGGATCGACTGAGCTTTGCGGTTGCAGTGACGGCGGCGGCGTCAGCCTTTGTCATCAGATATTGATCCAAGCTTTGCGGTAATGGCGTGGTACGACGTTGGCAAAAACTTGGTCAGGGTGTGCATGAGCCATGCGTCCCAGCCAATAAATACTCGGCGGCGACCTGCCAAGGTCCCCTTTAAGATCACTTGAGCGGCCTTCTCAGGCGTCGTTCGGGCCACCTGTTTGAAGGCTTGGTCTCGCTCTGTGTCGGAGACGTCAGCCGCTTCGCCATCGGTACGCGCACGCAGTGCAATGTTCGTCGCGATGCCGCCCGGGTGAACACAGGTCACGGTTAATGCTGAATCCCAATATTCGGCTTGTAGCGACTCGGTAAAGCCCCGCACGGCGAATTTAGCACTGTTGTAGGCGCTTTGCGTTGCTATGCCCACCATTCCGAAGATCGACGAAATGTTCACCAAGTGGCCGGCCGGTGAGGCCTCTAATAGGGGGAGAAATGCCTTTGTAGACCAAACGACACCCCAGTAATTAATGTTCATCAACCATTCAAAATTTTCAAGTGAGGCGTCGCGGAACGGCGATGCATAACCCACACCCGCATTGTTGAACAAAAAATCGAGGCTGTCGTTCTCGGCACGAATCATTTCAGCCCAGGTCTCAATTTGTTCGCGGTTCCCACAGTCGACAACGGCGGTCGAAACAGTCACCCCATCGCGGTTCAACATCCCCGCGGTGACATCGAGCCGCTCGCGGTCAATGTCACAGAGGTAAAGATCAATGCCGCGACTATTGAGGTTGATCGCAAGCGCGCGTCCAATGCCGTCACCCGCGCCCGTGATGACCGCAGTTCGGTTTGATTGATTGGTCATTTGTGGTTCTCGATTAAATACATATCATTGCCGTTAAAACGGCGCTTACGGGCGTCCTTTTTCGTGGACACTAAACGGTCATAACCGTACACTTGAACCTTAGCGCATGAACGACCAGGTCGGCGACTTTTGAGTCAGTCCGGCGATTCTTTGTGTGCGCTCGACAATAACATATCCAGCGTTGTGACGTTCGAAGAATGTAGAGGCAAGGAGAGGCCTTAAATACGCTGAGATAAACATTCTCTGGAGGATATCGAGTGTATAAAACGGCTGTCTTGGCGCTCGCAGACGGCACAGTTTTTCGTGGTCGTTCGGTTGGAGCAGACGGAAAAACTGTGGGTGAGGTCGTTTTCAACACGGCAATGACGGGGTATCAGGAAATATTGACTGACCCGTCATACGCGCAGCAGATTGTGACGCTGACCTACCCCCATATTGGAAATACAGGAACGAATGCGGATGACGCTGAGTCGTCGGGGGTTCACGCTGCAGGCTTAGTTATTCGAGACCTTCCTTTACTCGCGTCGAATTTTAGGTCTGAACAAGACCTTGGGGACTATCTCGTCGAGCACAATACGGTGTGTATTGCCGATATTGATACGCGCAAACTGACACGAATTATTAGAGAAAAGGGTGTGCAGGCGGGTTGTATTTTGACCGGCGAGGCCGCCGACGAGGCCCTCGCGATTTCAGAGGCGCAAGGTTTTCCGGGTTTGAAGGGAATGGACCTTGCAAAGGTCGTTACGACAACGTCGTCCTATCAATGGAGTGACGCGACCTGGCAGTTAGGCGAGTCCGTGACCGATGCACCGGCGCCTCGTTTCCATGTGGTTGCCCTCGACTTTGGCGTGAAGCGAAATATTCTTCGGATTTTAGTGGATCTGGGTTGTCGTGTGACGGTTATGCCTGCCCAGAGTACCTACGCCGACGTTGTCGCATTGCGTCCTGACGGAGTTTTTCTGTCAAACGGACCGGGCGACCCGGAGCCCTGTGATTATGCAATTGATCTGGCGCGTAAGGTGATGGACGCCGGGACTCCGTTGTTTGGAATCTGCCTTGGGCATCAGATTTTGGCATTAGCCAGCGGCGCCAAGACTGAAAAAATGAGTCATGGACACCACGGTGCCAATCACCCTGTTCAAGATTTATCGAATGGAACGGTCATGGTGACGAGTCAGAATCATGGATTTACTGTTTCGGACACTGATTTCCCCGAGAACCTGAGAGTCACTCATCGGTCTTTGTTTGACGATACTGTTCAGGGTATTCGGCGCACGGATACGCCGGCTTACAGTTTTCAGGGTCACCCAGAAGCGAGTCCGGGACCGCACGATGCGAAATATTTATTTGACGCCTTTCTTGAGGCAATGACCCGCGTGGTCTCGTCCCGAGGAGCCGCCTGATGCCAAGACGAACCGATTTAGAGAGTATTCTCATTCTCGGTGCAGGGCCTATTGTGATTGGCCAGGCTTGTGAGTTCGACTACTCGGGTGCTCAAGCATGCAAGGCGCTCCGTGAGGAGGGATATCGCGTTATTTTGGTGAACTCCAACCCAGCCACTATTATGACGGACCCCGCGATGGCGGACGCGACCTATATTGAACCCGTGGAGTGGCAAACGGTTGCAAAGATAATCGAGAAAGAGCGACCAAGTGCATTGCTGCCGACGATGGGCGGTCAGACCGCACTCAACTGTGCGCTGAAGCTCGACGCCGAGGGTGTACTTGCGAAGTACAACGTTGAGATGATTGGCGCCACTCAAGAGGCCATCGACAAAGCTGAGGATCGCGAAAAGTTCGATATCGCGATGAAGAAGATTGGTCTAGAAACCCCTCGCGCGGAGATTGCGCACACGCTGGAAGAGGCTTTTGGCGTCCTAGAGAAGGTGGGCTTCCCCTGTATTATTCGGCCGTCATTTACGATGGGTGGATCCGGCGGTGGCATTGCCTACAACCGTGTCGAGTTCGAGACAATTTGCAAACGCGGATTGGAATTGTCACCGACCAATGAGTTGTTAATTGACGAGTCATTGATTGGTTGGAAAGAGTTTGAAATGGAGGTGGTTCGAGACAAGAATGATAATTGTATTATCGTTTGTTCGATCGAAAACCTTGACGCAATGGGCGTGCATACGGGTGACTCGATCACCGTGGCTCCTGCACAGACGCTGACCGACAAAGAATATCAGGTAATGCGAAACGCCTCCTTGGCGGTGTTGCGTGAGATTGGTGTGGAGACCGGTGGTTCCAACGTCCAGTTTGGACAATGTCCAGATACGGGGCGCATCGTGGTTATCGAGATGAATCCCAGGGTCTCGCGGTCCTCGGCGCTTGCATCAAAAGCGACGGGCTTTCCCATTGCAAAGGTGGCGGCAAAGCTGGCTGTGGGTTACACGCTGGATGAGTTGGCGAATGATATTACCGGTGGCGTTACGCCGGCCTCCTTTGAACCCGCAATTGATTACGTTGTTACAAAGGTGCCTCGTTTTGCATTTGAAAAATTTGCGACCGCAGATGCTCGATTAACGACCCAAATGAAGTCTGTGGGTGAGGTCATGGCGATTGGACGGACGTTCCAAGAGTCGATGCAGAAAGCATTGCGCGGTCTCGAGGTTGGATCGGCAGGCTTCGAGCCGCGTTTGGTTGTGACAGACAATGATTCACGCGTTGAATTGATCAAGCAGCTGACGCATCCTGGCGCAGATCGCATTTGGTACCTCGCCGATGCATTTCGAGCCGACCTGTCCCTTGAGGAAATCTACGGCTACTCCGGTGTTGATCCTTGGTTTTTGGTTCAAATTGAAGACATCGTTCGACGTGAAGAAGCGCTTCAGGGTTGCTCGCTTGACGCGTTGACCTATGACGATCTTCGCGTACTCAAGCGGAAGGGATTCTCGGACAAGCGGATAGCAGCCGTGCTGGAAGTCCCCGAACATGCAGTCCGTGATCGTCGCCACCGCCTCAATTTGCGGCCGGTCTACAAGCGAGTTGATACCTGCGCTGCTGAATTTTCGTCTGCCACCGCCTACATGTACTCCACCTATGAAGAGGAGTGCGAAGCCGCTCCAAGTGATCGAGAGAAGATCATTGTGTTGGGTGGTGGCCCCAATCGGATTGGTCAAGGTATTGAGTTTGATTACTGCTGTGTTCACGCCGCGCAAGCGATGGCGGAGGACGGCTATGAGACCATCATGATCAACTGCAACCCGGAGACTGTCTCGACCGACTACGACACGTCGGATCGTTTGTTCTTTGAGCCGGTTACGTTAGAGGACGTTCTGGAGATTGTTGATCTTGAAAAGCCCAAGGGTGTCATTGTGCAGTTCGGTGGTCAGACGCCGCTTAAATTAGCTCGAGCCTTAGAGTCCGCGGGCGTCCCTATTATTGGTACAACACCGGATCAGATTGATCGCGCAGAAGACCGCGAGCGGTTCCAAAAAATGATTCAAGCGCTGGACCTACTTCAGCCTGCAAATACGACGGTGAGAAGTGTCGATGCCGCTGTGGTAGCTGCGCAAGATATTGGCTTTCCTCTCGTTGTTCGCCCCTCTTATGTTCTGGGGGGGCGTGCGATGGAAGTCGTGTATCGCAACGAGGATTTGTTGCGATACATGCGCGACGCCGTTCAGGTTTCTGACGACGCACCCGTGTTGTTGGATAGCTTTTTAAGTGCCGCAATCGAGGTCGACATTGATGCGGTCTCGGACGGAGAGCAGGTGGTCATTGGTTCGATTATGCAGCACATTGAGCAGGCGGGTATTCACTCGGGGGACTCTGCGTGTTCACTACCGCCCTACAGTTTGCCGGCTGACGTTCAAGATGAGATGCGCGACATTGTGAAGGCAATGGCCATTGAGCTTGGGGTGAAGGGGCTGATGAATGTTCAGCTGGCCTGGCAGGACGACGAGATATTTGTGATCGAGGTCAATCCGCGTGCGTCGCGTACGGTCCCTTTCGTGTCCAAAGCCATCGGTGTTTCACTGGCGAAAATTGCTGCCCGCTGCATGGCCGGCCAATCACTGCAAGCGCAGGGATTCACTACGGAAGTGGTGCCGAGTTACTTCAGCGTTAAGGAAGCGGTATTGCCCTTTAACAAGTTCCCCGGCATTGACCCTATTCTTGGGCCCGAGATGAAATCTACGGGTGAGGTAATGGGTACTGGACTGACCTTTGCCGACGCGTTTGCAAAGGCTCAGTTGGGTGCGGGAGACGTCACGCCACAGTCTGGCTTGGCCCTGTTCAGTGTGCGAGATGCGGATAAAGCCGCCGCAATTGATGTCGCCAAGCGACTTGTCGATACTGGTTTTACGCTCGCAGCAACCAAGGGTACGGCTGCTGCACTTAAGGAAGCGGGCCTTGAAGTCCGTTTGGTGAACAAAGTTGCGGAAGGACGACCGCATATTGTGGACCTGATAAAGAACGACGAAGCGTCACTCATTATCAATACAACAGAGGGTCGAACGGCGATTCTTGACTCGGCATCTATTCGATCGAGTGCCGAGCAGCATCAGGTGTTCTACACTACGACTTTGGCTGCAGCCGACGCCATATGCATGTCGTTGGAGCGAGAACCTGATGGGCAGGTCCGCAGGCTGCAAGATTTGCATGTGAGTTTGGCAAATGAATAAAGTCCCGATGACGGTCGCCGGCGAAGCGACACTGCGAGAAGAGCTTGAGCGATTAAAGAAGGTCGACAGACCTCGTATTGTCGCAGCGATCGCCGAGGCGCGAGAGCACGGTGACCTCAAGGAAAATGCGGAGTATCACGCGGCGCGTGAGCAGCAAAGTTTTGCCGAGGGGCGGATTAAGGAGCTTGAATACAAATTATCGAATGCGCAGGTGATCGATATTTTGACGCTCACGCCTACTGGGCGCGTTCTATTTGGTGCGACCGTGGATTTGATAAATGTTGATGACGACTCTCAGGTCACTTACCGCATCGTGGGTGAGGACGAAGCAGACGTTAAGCAAAATATGATTTCTGTGAGCTCACCCATTGCGCGAGCGCTCGTCGGTAAGTCAGAAGGCGATGAGGTTGTCGTCAAAGCTCCGAGTGGTGATATATATTACGAGATCGAACAGGTGCGCCACCTCTGACGTCGAGGTGACGGTCTGACTGCCATGTCTAATCCCCGAAATTTCATGAGCCTTTGGTCTCTTTCAGTCGGTGCGTCTGCACGCGTGAGCTCGGTAACCGGCGGGGCGGGTAATGTAGCCGCACAGCGGTTAATCGATATTGGCTTTCGCAAGGGGCAGCCGGTCAGTTGCCTCCTTCAACCTGGTTTTGGCGCGCCCCGCGTTTTCGCCTTGGGTAATGCGACCTACAGTCTCGACAAGGAAACAGCCGACCTCGTTATTCTCACGCACGACACACCATCATGAAGAATGTGCTACTGGTGGGTGCACCAAATTCAGGGAAAAGCGCGCTATTTAATCGATTAACCGGATTGCAGCACAAGGTGGCCAACTACCCGGGCATTACCATTGACGTCGGTTCTGGTGCATTGCGATCAGATACCCGAGCACAGGTTTGGGATTTCCCTGGGACCTACTCTTTAAATGCGATCTCGGGTGAAGAAGAAGTGGCTATAGACGCTCTTCGTTCCGCACTGGCAGATGATCGACCGGCAGTCGTCGCTATGGTGCTGGATGCGACCCGACTCGAAAAAGGCCTGACCTATTGTCTGCAGGTGGCTCGCGAAGCCGCACGGTCTAAAAAGCCATTTCTAGTGCTGCTTAACATGATGGACATCCTTGAGCACAATGAGCTCGCCCTTGATCTCGATGGATTACGTGCGTCGCTGGGTGTGCCTGTGTTGCCGGTCAGTGCGAGAACCGGTGATGGCGTTGAGGCCGCGGAGGCGGCGCTGCTCAGTACTCGTGCAGCGCAATCCCCTTGGGCCGATACGCCCGATGCGCTGATTGAGGGCTCGGCCCAACAAATAGCCGATCGTTTTGTTCCTCAGGGTGAATTATTAGTGCGCCGGCAGGCCAAGATTGACAACTGGCTGCTTGGGACTGCCTCGGGCGGCGTGGCGTTTGTCGTTATTATGACCCTGTTCTTCCAAGCGATTTTTACATGGTCGGCACCGTTAATGGATGGTGTCGAGGCATTTGTTTTGGGTCTTGGCGCCTGGTTAGTGCCTTTGGTTCCCGAGGGTGTTTTCGCGGACTTTTTTGAGGATGCCGTATTTGGTGGTCTCGGTGCCTTCTTAGTATTTGTGCCTCAAATCTTTGTTTTGACGCTGATTATCGGGGCTCTAGAGGACTCTGGGTATCTCGCAAGAGCCGCGCTTATTTGCCACAGACCGCTGAGCTATTTTGGTCTGTCGGGTAAAAGTTTTGTGCCATTGCTTTCCGGGGTGGCGTGCGCGATACCGGCGATTTATGCGGCAAGAACGATGTCGTCTCGGCAAGAGCGTTTGATGACCTACGTTGCTATTCCACTCATGCCGTGCTCCGCGCGATTACCCGTTTACGCACTCCTGATCACGGTCTTAATTCCCGATACGACGGTCTTTGGTGGGTTGGTGGGCTGGCAGGGTCTCGTCATGTCCAGTATTTATTTTTTTGGCATTGTATCGGCACTGCTCGTGGCCTCTGTTGCAAGCAGGTTGGGTGAGTCTGAGTCGCGCAAGCAGGCCTTCATACTCGAGCTACCCGCGTATCGGACACCCAATATTTTGCCCATTATTCATGCGTCGGTGAATCGGTCAGGGCACTTTATACAAAAAGCGGGCAGCATTATTTTCACTGTGACGGTTGTGGTGTGGTTCCTGGGCTACTTCCCCAACGGTGGCGAGGACCTGTCGACCTCTTGGTTGGCAACCTTGGGTACGTGGATTCAGCCTGTTTTTGAGCCGCTCGGCCTAGATTGGCGTTACGGCGTCGCGATTTTAGCCTCGTTTTTGGCTCGAGAAGTCTTCGTCGGGACTTTGGGCACTATTTTTGGTATCGAGAACGCAGATGATGACCCTGCGCCGCTTGCTGAGCGGATTACAGAGTCGGGGCTGACGGCGGCGTCTGGCGCGGCGCTGGTGGTGTTTTTTACGATTGCGCTTCAGTGCGTGTCGACGGTGGCGCTGCTTGCGCGAGAATCAAAGTCAACCGGTTTTGCCATGCGACTGCTGTTGGGTTATCTCCTGTTAGCGTGGATTGGAGCGTTTGCAGTCCATGGCGTCGTTTCTATGTTCTAGCGGGGCTCCTCGCGTCCGTGCTGAAACAGTTTCAGTTCCGTGAGCAGTAATTGTGCCGCCATTCGAATCATCAACGCGTGGTGATGTTTCCTTTGCGCGTCCGTCCCCACTTCTATTTGCTGCCGCAGCTGTGCAATTTGCTCAGGCGTCAAGCCGTCAGGCAGGTCTACCGAGAACGAAAACTCAGTGCTGCCCTGTGTTTCCCCATACACCTTGAGGAGCAAGGCTGTGGCATGAGTGATCAATGTCTCGTCGGCGCCTTTGTCTTTTAGGAGGGCGGCGAGATTTTCGGTTAAAAACGCATAGGCTTGCTTTTCGCGACTCGGAAACTCGAGGACGTTAGACATTAAAGAGCGCGTTGGAGGTTTGACTTTCGAGGGTCGGCACTCGACGAATGCCGCAGCAGTGTCGCGGTGTGACCTATTTTTTGGACGAGTTGGGCAGCGCTTGTTTCTGTGAGGCTTTTTATAATGGTGTCGCGGGCCTCTCGATCTCCCACATTGACTCGAATTTTAACGAGTTCGTGATCGGTCAGTGCGCGGTCGAGTTCAACCTGAATGCCTTCGGTTAAACCTTGACCACCCACGGTTACAATGGGATGAAGTTTGTGTGCGATGGCGCGGTATTGTTTCAGTAATCGATTTTCCACGTAGCGACTCTCAAGTGGTGAGTTGAATGGTTCATGAGCTGGTATTCTACCGGTCATTGGTTCAGGAGTCCCTCAAAATGGCAAAGAAGCGCAGTTCGAGTAAGGCGTGGCTCAAAGAACATCGCGACGATGTTTATGTTCAGCGTGCGCAAGCTGAGGGCTATCGATCCAGGGCCTGCTATAAGCTTCTCGAGCTCAATGACAAAGATCGGTTTATACGGCCGGGAATGACAGTGGTTGATCTGGGCAGTGCGCCAGGAGGCTGGTCCCAAGTCGCCGCAAATCTTGTGGGGCATAAAGGCCGAGTGGTGGCGAGTGACATTCTTCCAATGGACGCGTTGGCGGGCGTTGATTTCATTGAGGGCGATTTTACCGAGCAGACCGTGTTTGATCAC
>JAQXEB010000118.1 GCA_029251065.1 Luminiphilus sp. | reverse complement strand
CAAGGTGTCGTCGGTGCTATTAACAGCTCCGCACAAACGCAACGAGTGGATTTTTCGACTTTTGCGGATCAGCGATGGCCGCTACTCGACGCTGCTGCGCATGATCTGCGGCGGACACTGACGACAACGCCGGATCTGCTCGCCGTACTTAATTAAATCGCTCACAGCGCCAAGCGACGAAGCCAGGTTGCGACTTGATGATTAAAACTCTCAGGATGGGTCCAGTTCCAAAGGTGTCCGTCTCGTGAGTCCATAAGCTGACCGTTGAGTTCTAATGCGAGACGCTCCGCATGCGCAACTCGTTGTGTCGAGTCCCCGCGGGCGCGTCCGATCAACGCGTTTGTGGCGCAACGAGTGAGCGGTGTTTTTGGAGGGAGTCGGGCGTCGAGGGAGCGTGTCTCTGGCGCAGCGGTTGTGACTAGGTCCTGACCTAAATATCGATTCACCTGTTCTTTGAGTTTTACTTTATCGTCTTCGAGCACACCTCGAGTCATGAGTTTGTGTGTTAACCAGTCGGCTTTGACGTCATCGAGTCTTCCCTCCTGCACAAGCCTTGAGTAGCGGCGCAGAGGGGGTTCTTGCGGATCGTCAGGATCAAACGTGTAGTCGTCAACGACCCCGCCCTGGAAGATGATTCCAGCAACATGATTGGGCCAGTATTGAATGAAACGTAGGCACAGTCGTGCGCCTTGCGACACGCCAAGCAATACGGTGGGCAGTTCAGATGCATCGACGATGCGCTTGAGATCAATCAGGTCGTGCGTCAGGTCGGGGGTCATGAAGTTCGTGCCATGACCCCGTCGATCGTATCGAACAAGGCAAACGTTTTTTTGCGTGAGGCGGAGTTGTCGCTCGAACGAGTTGTGATCAAGCGTCCAACCATGGACGCAGATGAGTCTGCAGCTAGAATGACTAGCCTCTGCGATATGCAGTGTTAGCGCGCCGTCCTCAACCGGTAAGAGCGTCGTGTATTGTTTCATTTTGAGGACGCGATTTGCTCGACCTCGTGGGTCGCCCCATTCCATAAGGCATCTCCAATCGGCGATTCGTGCTCCTCAAGCAGATGTCCAACGAGTCCCGCACAACGAGCGATCAAAATGACGCCTCGAATCATTGAAGCCGGTATCTCAGCGTCTAGGAGTAAGACGGCGAGCGCCGTGCTCACGTTCATTACCAAAGACTTATTCAGTGATTGTGAGAGTGAGCTTTCCAACACTTTGGCTGCGGTCAACACAGGGCTCGTTTCGGGAACGAAGCTCAATAGCTTTTCAACTCTGGGATCCTTCCCAGTGTGAATCGGATGTCCAAAGCCCGGGATGGGCGCGCGGTTGGCACGACGGTTGGCGACTAAGTTATCGGCCGCAGTTGTCATATCTTCGGCGGCCACAATTATCGCGAGATCGGCAGCACATAACGATGCTGTTCCAGCATATCGATCACCCACGCCCAATAAGCCTGCGGCGACTGCGCCTTGGAGTGACTCGGGCGCACCGTGCAATGTTAGCCGAGCGGTGACGGCAGACGGCACAAGACCGTGCTCCATGATCGTCACCAGCGCTATATCGAGCGCACGTCGTTGCTTAGGAGAGGGATCCTTGCCTAAGGCTTGGAGTAGAAACGCCGCGCCAAAGTCGTAGTGACCTATGACTTCGTCCACCAGGTCTTTACCTCGGAGGTGAATATGGTCGGCGTCATAACTGCAAATTCTGCTCGTCGGTTTGTCGTTCATTAGTTTTCCTTCAGCTAGCTCTTCTTGATCTGGATTCTTTATGGTAGCGTACGTTTTATAGTTTCGTTAATCGAAATATTTTTCGATAATCGAAAATAAAAAAAGATAAACATTAAGAGGATTACGTATGAAACTTCAGCGCAGTGCACTTGCTTTGGCGGTAATTACGGCCGTCTCACCCCAGTCTGTTTTCTCCCAAGCACTTGAGGAGGTCGTTGTTACGGCTCGGAAAACAGCGGAAACGCTTAGTGACAGTCCGATTTCTGTGCGTGCCTTTACTGACGCCGAAATCAGGGCCACAGGCGTTGCGACACCCCAGGACTTTGTTGATCTGACGCCCAACGTCACCTTGGTACAAACCCAGAGCTCTGGTAACTCATTTTTGAATATCCGCGGAATTTCGTCTGCGCGAAATTCTGAGCTGGCCGCCGCGGTACTGATCGATGGGGTGCTGCTGACGAACCCCACTCAGCTTAATCAGCAACTTTTTGATATCGAACAAATTGAAGTGCTTCGAGGCCCACAGGGTGCTCTCTATGGGCGCAATGCGATCGGCGGCGCAATTACGATTACGACCAAGGCCCCCTCAGAGGAGACTGAAGGTCAAATCCAGTTAGGCTATGAGTCGGCTCCGGGGTTTAGCGTTAAGGGTTACGTTGGCGGACCACTCAACGCTGACGGTACTGCGACCTATCGACTGGCTGCATCTTTCATTGATCATGACGGTTATCTCGAAAATGCCTATTTAAACGAGAACGCTGACCCGTATCGCGATCAATCGGTGCGAGGCCGCGTGAATTGGGAGGTCAACGACCGATTGAGCACAGACTTCCGTGTGAGCTTCAGCTCTTTGGATACGCAGGCGTTCTACTTTGTGCTGGATGACTCGGCTGACGCGGTCGACAAGCCCATCCAGAACAATAATCCGGGGAATAACGAGCGAGATTTCACGAGCGCAAGTTTTAAGTTCGATTACGACATGGATTTCGCGACACTCTCCGGCATCACTTCCTATGACGACGTATCTGAAGTCTCAAGTGGCGATAATGTCTTCTTTTTACCACCGGAGCATCCTGAAAATTATTGGAACTATGACTTTTTCTTTGGGTGTTTGCGCGGTGGTGGCGCGGTTCCGGGTTGCGACTTCCTCGCAGGCTTCCCAGGTACTCAAGATGAATTTATTGATCTAAGCCAAAACCAGTATTTAGAAGTGGAATCGTGGAGCCAGGAGATTCGTCTGACGTCAAATGATGATGCTGGTGTTCGGTGGACCGTTGGCGCTTACGCGGTGGCAACGGATCGATACATATCCACGGGCGGACAAATTGACCGCGGGCTCGGCGTATTCGACGTAGAGCGGGATTTCAGGGAATCTATCTTCACCGATGGTTACACCGACGGAGTAGTTAACGACCCCAGTCCACAGCTCGGTTTGTTGGCCGACTCACAGGACAACTTCGCGTGGGCTGTCTTTGGCCAGGTGTCGTGGGATGCCAGTGAAAATGTAGAGGTGGCCTTGTCAGCCCGTTATGACCGTGACACCCGAGAGAATACGACCCTGACAGAGGCTGAATACAACGTCCCATTCAACGCAGCGATTGTATTTGGTGACTCGCGTGAGGAGACGTGGGGCGCCTTCCAGCCCAAGGCCACGATTCGTTGGATGCCCGACGATAATTGGATTTTATACGCCGACGCAAGCCGTGGTTTCCGAAGTGGAGGTTTTAACCAGACTGGGGTTGGCACTGCAGTACCGTACCCTGGAATTGAGGACATCTTCGATGAGCAAATTGCAGACACGTTTGAAGTGGGTGCGAAAGGAGACTTGGTTGATGGCAAAGTAAGGCTCTCCGCTGCGCTCTACCAAACAACGTTGGAAGGAGCTTACTTTTTCTATTACGACGCGGGAACCAATACTCAGAACTTGGGTAGCTTGAGTGAAGTTGATTATCAGGGAGCCGAATTCGAACTTTCGGCTCTGCTGAGCGAAAACTGGTCTCTGAGTGCTGGGATAGGGCTTACTGACAGCGAAATTACCAAAGTACCTAACGACAGCTCCGGTCTATCTGAGGCGTGGTTGGGGAATCAAGCACCACTGGTGAGTGAAGTTACGGTAAACGTGGGCCTTCAGTATCGCGCGTCGCTTGAAAATGGCTTGGATGCTTTTGCTCGGGTGGACTATCAGCGTCTGGGTGAGACGTGGTGGGAGCCCGACAACTACTCATCGCGCAGCCCAGTGAACTTGATTGATATCCGGGCCGGTGTGGAGTTGCCAGATCAATGGACTGTGACTTTGTGGATGCGAAACGCGACCGACAAGGCATACAACACGGAATTTTCACCGAACGCTAATCGATCGCTAAACTTTCTGTGGAAAGCACAGCCTGCTCGCTACGGGTTAGAGTTTACAAAATCATTCTGACCAATAAGAACAAGGGGACACACCGATGAATGCTTTAGCGCAAATTAAAAGTCGCCTGCACCACAACGCATACGTATGCACTGACCTTGAGGCAATGCGAGCCTTTTACGAGGAAATTATTGGTTATCGATTAGTCGCTACTTGGGCGGAAGAGGCCGATCTGTTTGGGAAAGTACGCACCTATGCGCACTGTTTCTTCGACATTGGGGACGGTTCCGCTTTGGCTTTTTTTCAGTTTGCGAACGCCGATGACACCGCTGAATTTGGTCCCGAGCTACAGCCTTCGGGTTTTCGTCACCTCGCCATGAAGGTTGATCAAGCGACGCAAGATGACATCAAAGATCGACTAGACGCGGCTGGCTATTTTGAGAGTGGACAAGCGTATCCACTCAATCACGGTTACTGCTGGTCTTTGTATTGCTTTGATCCATCGGGGCTGCTTATGGAGTGGACGGTGGATCACGCGGAGGTAGAGCAGATTAATGAGGACAAGGCTCGAACTGCTCATGCTGATTTGAAAAAGTGGTTGGGTGGTGATCACACACCAAACAACGAACAGTTCCATCGATAAGTAGAGGTAGAGAGATGAGTGTTTCAGTGGTGACTGTGTACCACTCCGGCTATGGTCATACGGCTGTGGTCGCTGAGGCTGTTAATGCAGGCGTGTCCTGTGTAGAGGGCGTAGAGGCGATTTTGCTCGATGCCTCTGAGCTCAATGCTCCCGATTCGCCCGGGCTGGCATTGCTGGACAATGCTGATGGTGTGATCTTTGGTGCGCCCACCTATATGGGCTCGGCCTCTGCCGTGTTCAAAGGGTTTATGGAGGCAACTTCAAGCCGCTGGATGGAACAAAAATGGGCGAATAAAGTTGCTGGCGGCTTTACCAATTCAGGTGCCATGAATGGCGACAAGCAGAATACCCTAGTGGAGTTCATGACGTTTGCGATGCAGCACTCAATGATCTGGGTAGGCCTTGGCCAGATGCCGGGGAATAACCACTCTGGCGGCAGCGAGCACGATTCTAATCGCTTGGGTGCGACGATTGGTTGCATGACCCAGGCTAACGTGGACCAAGCAGGAGATGTAGCGCCTCCGCAAAGTGATCGTGATACAGCGACCGCCTTTGGTGTTCGCATGGCTGAGTCAGTCAAACGCTGGGGGCGATAATGCGAGATCACGCGGTTTTTGATCCCGAAATTGAGACCAGGTCCACCAGCGAACAGTTCGAGCTAGATCGTAAGCGCTATTTAGCCCAGATTCAGTACTTGTTCAGTCACTCTGCGTTTTACCGGGCAAAACTGACGGAGGCGGGCTTCGATACACCTGAAAAAGTGGGGGATCTTTCTAACATCGGTGCGCTCCCCTTCACCGAAAAGGACGAAATACGTGAGACACAGGCTAATCACGGTCCTTTTGGTGCGCATTTAGCTGCAGATCCCTCTGACCTCAGACGTGTTTTTAGTACGTCAGGTACGACAGGTACCCCTTGTTACTTGGGGCTTACCGAAAGTGATCTGAAAATGTACGCGACCAACGTGGCGCGCGGGTATACCGCCGGCGGCTTTAAGCGGGGTCAGCGGCTAGTTGTGGGCTTTAACGCCGGCCCCTTTGTCGCGGGAGCGGTTTACTCCGGTTTTGATAAGATTGGTGCCTCGGTAATCCCCGTTGGGACGGGGAACACCGAACGAATGGTGACCGCGATTCAGAAGCTGAAGGCGACGGGAATCAGTTGTACACCTTCCTATGGCTTGTACCTGATTGATTGGTGTCGCGATCGCAAAATCGATACGCGCACACTGGGTCTCCAGAATATGATTACCGCCGGAGAGCCCGGCGGTGGCGACCCCTTAATCCGCGCAACCCTGACGGATGCATTTGGCTGTACTGTCCGCGAGTCGATGGGGATTGGGGATATCTCATTGTCGGTTTGGGCGGAGGATGCTGCCGAGCAAGGCATGCACTTTATGGCTCGCGATGCTGTTCACGTGGAGCTTATAGATCCATCTACCGGTGTGACTAAGGCCTGGGAAGATGGCGTGTCAGGCGAGTTGGTATACACCGCTCTTAATCGGGAGGCGATGCCACTGCTCCGTTTCCGAAGTCGCGATCATGTTCAGGTGACCATGGGTGAGACGGGCACCGGACGAACGGGCCCACGTATTCGCTGTGTGGGGCGTACGGACGACATGCTCATTGTGCGCGGGGTGAATCTTTTTCCAACCGCGATTCGAAGCGTATTGGACCAGTTCAACGGGGCGGTTTCAGGCCTATTTTTGGTGCAGCCGAGTCAGTATGGCGTCAAACAGGAGCCGCCCCTGCCTGTGGCTGTCGAAGTGGCTGCAGGCGCTAATCCCAATAACCCTGATTTGCAGGCAAAAATCACGCACGCCATTAAAGAGCGCTTACTGGTTACCGCAGAAGTTCACCTGGTCGGGAATAATACGCTGCCCCGAGAAACCTATAAATCGAAGCTTGTCGACTACTCCAAGGCAAGTTGACACAACGTTTAACGCGGTCACATGACGCTACATAACGGAGTAAATTATGCGCAATATACCTTTATTTCCGACGTCCTTAGTTGGTAGTTACGCGCAGCCGGATTGGCTTATCGATAAGTCAAAGCTCGCTGGACGATTTCCTCCTCGGACTCGAGCGCAAGAACTGTGGCGGGTGCCGGATCTTTATTTAGCCGAGGCTAAGCGTGATGCAGTTATGCTGGCCGTTAGGGATCAGCTCGATGCCGGTCTCGATATCATCACCGATGGTGAGGCCGGGCGAGAGAGCTATTCCAATCACTTCGCGACTGGGCTTGGCGGAATTGATATACACAATCCTGGGACAGCACTTGATCGGAGCGGAGAGCCGGTTCCGGTGCCTCGCATTACCGGCCACATTGAGCGCCGGTGGTCGATCAGCGCCGAGGAGGTCCGACAACTCAGGCAGCTTACGGATAATCCCATTAAATTTACCGTGCCTGGACCGTTTACCATGGCCCAGCAGGCGCAAAATGACTACTACGCCGATATTAGTGATGCAGCCGCAGCGTATGCCCTAGCCGTGAAGGCTGAGATGGCCGATCTCTTCGATGCAGGTGCGGACATTGTGCAGCTCGATGAGCCCTATATGCAGGCGCGACCCGAGGAGGCAGAGCGTTACGGCGTCACCGCGTTAAATACTGCACTAGAGGGCGCGACCGGTGTGACCTGCGTTCATATTTGCTTTGGCTACGCGGCTCTGATTCACGATCGACCTGCGAACGGTTACTCATTTTTACCGCAGCTCAAAGATGCCTGCTGTAACCAGATTTCTATTGAAACTGCTCAGTCAAACCTCGACTGCAGCGTGCTGCAATCAATACCGGATCAAACAATACTGTTGGGAGTGCTCGACTTATCGACCCATGAAGTTGAAACGCCTCAGATGGTCGTGGCGCGTGTTGAGCGAGCACTGCCCTATGTCAATAAAGAGCGGGTAGTTTTGGCACCCGACTGCGGATTGAAGTATCTGCCAAGAGACGTGTCGAGACGCAAGCTGGATGCAATGGTTGCGGGGGCAAGCCTCTTGAGAGCCCGCCACAGCTGATTTGCCCTCGGGCTTCAGGCATAAGGGCCCGATACGGTGTGGGCAACGGCTTCGATGATCACTTGGTTGTAGAGGCATCTCTGAGTAGCCTCGCTGACGATCATAATCCCCATGCCATGCAG
>JAQXEB010000117.1 GCA_029251065.1 Luminiphilus sp. | reverse complement strand
GTACGTTGACGCGGCCTCGAGCAATGGTTGGAACGTGGTAAATAGGCCGTCTCCATCCTCGGCTAGCTCCCGGAAAAAAGTGCCAAGGCGCTCGTGAATTTTTGCGCCATCGTCCATCGATAAAAAGGTGAAAAAAGCGCCAAAGAACAACCAAGGGGCCGCGAGATGCCGCTCAACCCGATACCTTTGAATCGCATATGTCAGGAAACAAGTTAGTGCGATGCAAAACAACAGAATTGATGCGTACCAATTGGGAATCGATTCCTCCCGAGTCATATCGAAAATACGGTGGAAAACGTAATCGCCCGTAATATCATGGAATGTCAGGACGGAATCACACACGACTAACCCGCAACAAACCAACCACAAATACCAACTCAGTTGGCGAGGAAAGGAATTTGCGTTGATTGTAATAGACATCAAAATCATAACTCCCGAATCTCAAACTAAATTTCAGTCGAATACCCTGATTCTCGGTTGGTATTTCTCATCAAGTCAATTTCACCAACACGCTTTAGGAGCACAACTACCCGTGTACAGCGGACCGTCCTGATTGATACAGAAATTACTGCCACAGTCGCTGTCGCTGGCTTGTGTGGTCCCTGACTTCGGTGTCGCAGTCATTTGAAATGCTGTTCCACTGGAGCTGGGTACCGTTATATCGTAATAACCCTCACTGGAATCCACCGTATCAGAGCCGCTACCGTTGATACTGGAAACACTCGCATAAGTCAGATTATTGGCGAAGTACTCGGCCTGGCGAAGTTGCCAATCAAATAATGCATTACGCGCATCGGCCCGGCGCGCCTTCACCACTTGATTATTAAACGAGGGCATCGCGATGCTCGCCAAAATGCCGATGATTGCAACGACGATCATCAACTCCAGGAGTGTCATACCCCGTTGCACAAAACACCGCCGATGAACCATACCACCCCCCTTGTGTAAGCCACCCAGTGTCGTCACTGAGTACCACCTAAGACCCTCGTCAAAGGACTCGCTTTAAGGTAATAATAATTCAGTGGTGTGTCATGAAGTTTCTTTTGAAAATGAGCACGTGTAAACACGTTAAGACCCTTGCCTAACTGTGGTGGCGTCACGATAAAAAGAACTAAAAAGCGTGGCGAGATCGACGTTCGAAGCGTTTTTTAGAAAAGATGTGGGTGATCGCTGGTCTTTCTATAAAACGGATTTGTAAGGCTGTGCGTAACTACTTAAAACTCGGATTGATTCACATGAACGTTGTGCCTTGGTTATTGACCACAATACTTTTGCTTTCATCAGCGTTGAACGCTGCGACGGGTAATTCCGTCGTAAGCGTCAACCCACCCGTACCTGCACCAAACTGGACGTTACCTGCTATTCAAAACGCAGAGGGCGACCTGTCACTGTCGGAATTTAAGGGCAAGATCACCTATATCGACTTTTGGGCCTCATGGTGCGGCCCCTGCCGGTTATCGCTGCCTGCACTCAATAGTCTCCATGCCGAGTTCGACGCGTCCAAAGTTCAGTTTGTAGCGGTGAGTATTGATGTGGTGGAGGAAGATGCCTGGGACTTTTTAAAGCGCTATGCCGTCGACTATCCGGTCGTTATCGACACAGAAAGCGACATCGCGCGCTTGTTTGCGGTCGATGGCATGCCGTCAGGTTATTTACTCGACGCTGACGGACGTGTTCGCGAAATACACATTGGCTACAAGTTTGGCGATGAAATTAAATTGGCAGAGAGCATCAGAAAGCTACTGTTAGAGATGGACGCGAGTTAAGCATTTCTCCCTGGGCGCGTTTAGGCTCGCTAAACTTTTGAGACATTCATTAGGGTTGCATGACGATGACGCATGAAACGCTTTACTACGACGGTGCCTGCCCGCTGTGCACTCGCGAAATGAAACACCTTGCAAAGCTGAAGCAGGAAAGCCTTGCACTGGTTGATATTCACACCATTGAGATTACCGCCGACATGCCGTCCAAAGAAGACCTCCTGTTAAACTTGCACCTCAAACGCGGAGATTCGTGGATTGTCGGCGCCGATGCCAATGTGGCGGCTTGGCAACACACACGCATTGGCGTGCTCTGGTCTTGGCTGCGCTGGCCGGGCATCCGTCAACTTATTGATCCGCTGTATGCGTTTTGGGCCAAACGCCGCTACGAAGGCCTTTACGGTCCTGTACCGGACAAGAGTCGTACGCCCGATGCTTAATCGCCTCGCCATAGAACAGCTCGAAAAGCGACGGCGCGCTGCTCTGATTAATTGCCTTCCCGGCTTTAAGTCGGTGGTACTGGTCGGCACCGTCAATCCTCAGGGCGATACGAACTTATGCGTCGTTAACTCGTGTTTTCACGTCGGCGCATCACCCGCCCTGCTCGGCATGATCATTAGACCTGCGCCTGAGGGCACTGAACGCCACACGCTCGACAATATTCTCTCAACACGGCATTACTCGCTCAATGCGATATCGACCACTATGGCGCAACGCGCTCACCATACCTCCGCGCGATTCCGCCGCGATCAATCGGAGTTCGATGAATGTGGATTTGAATCGGCAACCATCGACGGTACGCCCGCTCCCTTCGTGTCAGACTCGCCTTTGCAGATCGGATTGACACTGCAGGACCATCAGCCACTTGCCGTAAATGGCACACACCTTGTTATTGGCTCCGTCGAGCAGCTCTCATTTGCCGATGACGTGTGGCGAGACGATGGGACGCTCGATCTTGCCGGCATGGATCTCGTTGCCGGTGCGGGTCTTGATGGGTATCACGACGTAGGGTCTGGACGACGGTTTGCCTATGCAAAACCAGACGAAGTCCCCTGCAAGATTGGATAGTCGCAGCCTTGAACGTTCTTCGGTAGTCTAGGCGTGACGACAACCGGGAGACAAACAATGGCCGAGAAACACGCTGAACCCAGAGCAAATCCAATTTTTTTAGGCATACTTTTTGCCGGCATTCTCGCAACGCTTGTCTTTATTTTAATGACTGGAGATTACGGCGAGCCAACGGTGCCTGAAGAGTTAGTGATGGTTCAACCCCCGGTGGAACCCGCCCCAGCACCTATCGAGGCCGAGGTTCCTGCGGCGCCCATTGCCGCCCCTGTTGCCACTGAAGTTCAGCCTAAG
>JAQXEB010000116.1 GCA_029251065.1 Luminiphilus sp. | reverse complement strand
TGCAACGGTTGCCGACATGCGCTGGGTGAAGCCGCTCGACACTGATCTCATTAGGCAACTCGCGCAGACCCATTCACGTTTTATTACGGTAGAAGAGAATGTGGTGGCCGGTGGTGCCGGCAGCGCCGTCGCCGAATATTTGGCATCACAAGGGCTGAGCATTGAGATTCGGCACGTGGCGATTGATGATCGATTTATCGATCACGCCAGTCAGGGAGAGACGCGAATAGACGCCGGATTGAGCTGCGATGATATTTTGGAGCAGGCAAATCGTGGGCACGCAAAACTCAACGGAACAAAGACTGCGGTGGCGTTATGAGTGAAATAAAAGGCGATGAGAAAAAACTGAGCACCCAGATCGAGGAGCTGACCGCATTGGTCAGTCAATTAGAAGACCCCAACATTGAGCTGGAAGATGCGCTGGCCGTTTACGAATCGGGCATGAAAATAGCGCAGGCCGCACAAAAAGCCCTAGAACAGGCCGAGCAGCGCATTGAAACGGTTACCAACAGTCATCAAAGCTAAGCCATTTTGTGCCGGTCTGTGGGCTTTAAAATCATGAATCCCAGTGTATCCATTGTCTGCAGCGACCCGCGGCTTGAGGCCGCACTCTCCTACGCACTCTCCAAACCCGGCAAGCAACTGAGAAGCCAGCTGTGCTCATCTACCGCACAAATGGTGGCGGGCAAGCCACTTGATAGCGCCACTCGAGCCGGCCAGGCGATCGAATTCCTTCATACCTACTCGCTGATCCACGACGATCTACCGTCAATGGACGACGATGACCTGCGGCGAGGTCAACCAACAGTGCACAAAAAGTTTGATGAGGCGACGGCGATCTTAGTCGGTGACGGTTTACAGGCGTTGGCGTTTGAATGGATTACAAACACACCACAACTGAGTGCGCGTCAACAAGTGCGCTTGATCAAGCTACTCAGTCAGGCAGTTGGTTTTGAAGGCATGGTGGGCGGGCAAGCGATGGATATTGCCGCGGAGGGTCGCTCGCTTGATGTATCAAGTCTGCAAGAAGTCCACCTCCGTAAGACCGGTGCTCTGATCGAAGCAGCAGTTTTGGCTGGGGCAATTTGCGCCGAGGCCACACCGCCTCAAGAAGACGCGTTGGCGCTGTTCTCAAAGCGCATTGGCCTTGCCTTTCAGGTCATGGATGACGTGCTCGATGTCACGGCCACCTCAGAGGCACTTGGGAAAACTGCCGGCAAGGACGTTAGCGCCGCCAAATCGACTTATGTTGCCTGCCTGGGAGTGGATGCTGCACGGAACTTCGCCGATGCATTATTGGCCGAAGCGATCGAGGCCTTGAGCGACTTTGGTGAGTCCGCGAACACGCTCGCACGACTGGGCCGGCTGATGGTGCATCGCGCCAGCTAAGGGACTACGCCTAGCTCCACGCCAGCTGTATGAGTGAATAACCGCCTGCGACCAAGCCTGCGGCGATCAAGGCCGCAGCAACATCGTCAATCATCACGCCCAAGCCACCCCCAACCTGTTGATCGAGCCAACTGACTGGCCAAGGCTTGACGACATCGATCAGTCGGAAGCTGACAAAACTGAGTGCTAAAACAACGTACGGGTCGATGTGTGTCAAAAACCACGTCCCGAGTATCAGTAAGGTTAAGCACTGCCCCACGACCTCGTCGATCACAATAATTTGAGCATCGTGACGCCCGGTGGAGCGCTCAAGATGGTTGGCACACCAAGTCCCGAGCGCAAAAAGCACCAGTAGAGTCACGCTCGAAAAGAGAATGGGCCAATGGAGCAATAAAACCGCTAACGGTAATGCCGCGATACTGCCGACCGTCCCCGGCGCAACAGGTGAGAGGCCAACACCAAAAAACGTAGCGACGACGAACGGCAGTCCCTTAGACTCAGTGGAAGTGGTCATAACCACGCTCCTTGGGCATCACGTCACACTCTACGCCCTCGCCGCTCTCAACGCGACCGATGAGAATAGACCCACTGGGCGGACTTCCGGTTGGCGGCAATGTGAAAAGCAACTGGTAGTCTTCGCCACCGCGCAGTGCCAAGTCCCGCGCGCGGGACTCGCCAACCGCCCGCTGCAGTGCAGGCGACAGGGGTACTAAATCGCTTTCAATGATGAATTTACAGCCGCTCGCATTCGCAATATGCGCGGCGTCTTGAAGCAGCCCATCAGAGACATCAATGCAGCTCGACGCCTCGCCCCTCAACCGCACCCCCAAGTCTAAATGGGCGTCGGGTGCTGTAAATCGTGACACCAAGTGGTCCTGATCTTCGAAATCCAAATCCAGTCCGCGGTGTTCTCCTGACAGTAACGACAAGCCAAAGGCCGCATCACCCAGCGTCCCACTGACGTAAATCAGATCGCCGATGGCCGCACCTGAGCGCAGGATTTTTTCCCCGCACGGACAGTGACCCATCACCGTCACCGTCAGAGCCAGTGGTCCGCGGGTCGTATCACCACCCACCAACGGAATGGCATATCGACTGCTTGCGCGAGTGAGTCCTTGCGACAAACCCTGTAACCACAGAGGATCGTTATCTGGTAGGGTCAGCGCCAAAGTCATACCGAGCGGCTCAGCCCCCATTGCAGCGAGATCACTAACCGCCGAAGCGACAGCCTTATAAGCGACATCTTCAGGGAAGAGATCCTCATCAAAGTGCGTACCGCACACCGCGGTGTCGGTCGATACGATGAGCTCTGAGCCTGTCGGAACCACCAACGCAGCCGCATCGTCGCCAACCGAAAGCGCGACAAAGTCTCCAGCGCCCAGGGAAGAGAAATACTGAGTGATAATATCGAACTCACTCACGACGCGGTGTTCAACCTACGACCAGTTCGTCTGGTCGCAACTTAAGGCCCACTTGATCGAGCACGCCATTAATGTAGCGGTAAGAATCTGTTGCCCCGAACTTCTTTGCCAGAGCCACCGTCTCGTTGAGCGTGAGTTCGATATTATC
>JAQXEB010000115.1 GCA_029251065.1 Luminiphilus sp. | reverse complement strand
CTACCGCAGAGCCGGCGCCAGAAGAGACCGGTAAGGTGAGCCGCATCCCTTTAATCCCGACCTTGATAGGCTTAGGAGGTGCCCCACTCGCGCTCGCATCAGGTGGTTTTTGATAAAGCAGGATTGTCCGCAATTGCGCGCTGCATTCGGCCAAGTGGCGAAGTCATCCACCGCTTCTGCTTGAACCCTAAAAAAATGGAGGCTCGGGTCGGAATCGAACCGGCGTAGACGGATTTGCAATCCGCTGCATCACCACTCTGCCACCGAGCCATAAAGGAGCACCTGCTCCGAAGAAGCGCGAAGTATACAGACTTCGAATTGTTTGTCATCTGAGATCTGGCGACCATTATCCCGTCAAACGAGACTGGTAGTTCCCTTGAATACGCTGACTCATTGCGACCCACTGCTCTTGTGTACACCGACGTGCCAGAGCCTCACTGATCTCGACCGAATCAACACCGACTCTCAGCGCCATGGGGAACTGATCAGGTACGATTTCGCCAGCCGCGCAGATATGTCCTTCATAGCCAAGTAGCCTTAACCGTCGTGCAATTGTCAAAAAACGACCGTCTGAAAAGCCATCAAATGCAATGCGAATACCCACCGAGCCCAACAGATCATCGAGCTTGTCCGTCGCTAGGGTACTCGCGATGTCAGTAAATTCAATTGCCAGCTCACTGACGAAATGACCACTGCGATCAATGACAATATTCATGCCGCACTCTCCGAACTTGCAATAATGTGAGTCCGATCATGCAAACCGCACTCAAGTTTCGCAGATCCACGCCACCGCCCGGCCCGCGAGTCCTCTCCCGCAATGACCGGGCTTGTGCACGGTGCGCATCCGACTGATAAAAAACCTTCACTCGCCAACGGATGCTCGAGCAAGTTATTGACCACTTTGTAAGTCGCAATTTCGTCCTCAGACCACTGAGCGAGTGGATTGATTTTGAGCTTTCCCCGCAACCGGTCAACCTCAACGCACTGAAGCTCCAACCGTGTCGATGCCTGTGCCTGTCGCTGACCCGATATCCACGCGTCGTTCATACGGAGGTGTCTGTCGAGCGTATTGACCTTTCGCAACTGACAACAGGCATCGGGCTGATCACGATGAAGACGCCCGAGTGCGTCATGACGCTTAGCGGCTAGCGGGTCAACCCTCGCGACCCGGACCTTTGTGAGCCCCAACGCTCGGGTCAATTCGCGCCGGTAAGTCAGTGTTTCATCAAAATGAAACCCGGTATCCAAGAACACCACCTCTGCCGACTTCTCGACCAAGGACAATAGATGCAACAGCACTGCACTGTCTGCCCCAAAACTAGACACCAAGACGGGGTTCTTGATAAACAAGCTTCCGGCAAATGTATTCCTAAGAATCTCGACTGCCGTAAGTTCCGACCACGCGCCGTTAAGCCTCCGGGCCACAGCCTCCAACCGGGTCAACTCAATTGGGCTAGGCCGTTTTATCGATGACATAGAGCGCCTCCTGAAAAGGAATCGTGCCGAGTCGCTCAACAGTCGATACAAAGGCCTCGGATTGATCTATCCGCACGGCTAAATAAGTATCAATTAATCGATCGAGAGCCGGCATCAGCTCCTCAAAACTGAAGCCCCTGCCCATCTTCTGCCCTATAGCTGCGTCATTACCTGCGCTTCCGCCAACGGTAACCTGGTAGTTTTCCACCCCGGCCTTATCCAGCCCTAGAATGCCGATATGGCCCACGTGATGGTGCCCACAAGCATTGATACAACCGGAAATTTTAATTTTAAGATCGCCAATCTCAGATTCGCGACGCTCGTAACGAAGTGCAATGTCTTGCGCGATTGGGATCGACCGTGCTGTCGCTAAGGCGCAGTAGTCCATACCGGGACAGGCGATGATGTCCGAGACAAGCCCAATGTTTGCGGTCGCCAGCCCCTGCTTGCCCAACTGTCGATAGATCTCAGGTAAATCAGCCTGCGCGACGTGAGGTAGCACGATATTCTGCTCATGACTCACGCGCAGCTCTTCGTGACCAAACCGCTCAGCAAGATCCGCCATCACTCGCATCTGGGCAGCACTGGCATCACCTGGCGTATTACCATGGCCCTTCAAACTGATCGTGACACTGGCATAAGAGGGATGTTTGTGCGGATTCGCATTACGCTCAACCCAAGCCCTAAAGTGCGTATCGCTATCGAGCGCGCTGAAGTAAACATCTTGTGACTTCTCCAAAAAACGCGGTGGTTCGAAGTCAGCTTGAATCTCGCCAAGAACGCTCAAGTCCTGTCCAGTAAACGCCGGTCGCAGTCGCTCAAACGCGGCCTCGACTTTTTCTCTGAATACGTCAATGCCCATCTCGCCAACGGTGATCTTGATTCGCGCCTTGTACTTATTGTCTCTGCGCCCAGCGAGGTTATAGACCGACAAAACTGCCTCGAGATACGGCAGCAGATCTTCGGCGGGAAGTGCCTCATGCAATTCCTGACCGATAATCGGTGTCCGCCCTAACCCACCGCCCACAAACACTCTAAACCCGACACGACCCTTGAGATCTATCAACTGAAGGCCGATGTCATGCGCTCGAATAACAGCCCGATCGTCGGAACCGCCGGTAATCGCAATTTTGAATTTTCGGGGAAGAAACTGAAACTCGGGATGGTCGGTGGACCACTGTCTAATCAGTTCAGCATAGGGTCTTGGGTCAGCCACCTCGTCGAGAGCCGCGCCGGCAAACTGGTCAGTGGTCACATTGCGAATGGTATTGCCACTGGTCTGTATGGCGTGCATGTCGACGTCGGCTAATGCCTCTAGGATGTCAGGTGTATCGATCAGTCGTGGCCAGTTAAATTGAATATTTTGACGCGTCGTAAAGTGTCCGTAACCCTTATCCCACTTGTCGGCAATATCCGCGAGCCGGCGCATTTGCCTCGGTGTCAGCGAGCCATAAGGAATAGCAACACGCAGCATGTAAGCGTGAAGCTGAAGATACACGCCGTTCATCAAGCGAAGCGGCTTGAACTCATCTTCTGTGAGAGAACCGTTTAAGCGGCGCTTCACTTGATCGCGGTACTGCAACACGCGATCTCTAACGAACGCGCGGTCAAACTCGGTATAGGCGTACATTAGACGGCCACCTTTTGACGCAGGGATTCTTGTTTGCCGTGACAGTAGTTACTCGGTCCACGCTCCCTAAAGCCCTCTCGATAGTGTCTGGAGACCAGTCGATTGCCCTCTTCCAAAACTTCCGCAAGGTAGGCTCCAATAACCACAGCATCGCTCACCACCTGCTGAAGTGATGCCTGAGCTTGTTCTAGCGACTCAAACACTTGTGAACCGGTCAGATCGGCACTCCAGATCCCCGACTTGTGCCAATAAACAGCCTCGCCTGACAGTAGATCGTTCGCAGTAATGACCACAGGCAACTTAATAGCGGCCATCAGAAGCCTCCATAAGGTCGTCCAGAACCCTTAGGGGCTGTACCGCGTCATGATCACCGATACCGACCAATATGATCAGCGGGCCATTCCATTCATTGTGTTCCAACGTTTGGGCAAATTCTGCGAGCGTCGATACGAAGCGTCGCTCATTGTCGCGTGAAATATTTTCGATACACGTGACCACAAGGTTTCTGTCAGCACCCGCCATCATCAGGCGACCTTGCAGAAATCCAGAGGCCCGTCGTCCCATGTAGATGGCCAGCGCTTGCCCTGATTGCACGAGTTGGCGCCAATCGTGATCCGCATAACCCTTCGCGTCGTGAGCGGTCATTAACGTGACACTCGAGTTGCGATTGCGTCGTGTTAAGGAATACTTCAGGCTGGCGGCGGCCGCTGAGGCCGAGGTCACACCGGGTACCACTAAGGTTTCAATACCCGCGTTGTGCAACACGGACAACTCCTCGTCGAGCCGACCAAAAATTGAAGGATCACCGCCTTTTAAGCGAACCACTTTTGCGCCGTTACTCGCCTCTGTCAGCAGGGCTTCGTTAATGTCGGCTTGGGTCACGTGTTCACCAAATCCTTTTTTACCGACATTAATGAATTTCGCCTCACGACGAGCCAACTCTAAGACGGCGTCGCCTACCAGGCGGTCATAAACAATCACCTCCGCCTCATGAAGTAGTCGTCGCGCCTTGAGTGTTAACAGCTCTGGATCCCCAGGACCTGCTCCGACGAACGCCACCGAGCCCGGCTCTCGATCCCTCTTCAAATGGCTCTCAAGCAGCGTCTCAAGATCTTGTCTGACTTCGGTGGTAGTGCTCACACCCGTTAGCCGATCAGCACTGAAAAAGGCCTTCCAAAACTGCCGTCGTGCCAGTCCCTCAGGTAAGACACGCACCTTTGAACGAAACGCCCGTGCGAATCGGGCAATATCCCCAAGACCTGTGGGTAACTGCGACTCGAT
The DNA here is from genome assembly GCA_029251065.1 of Luminiphilus sp. GTDB lineage: Bacteria > Pseudomonadota > Gammaproteobacteria > Pseudomonadales > Halieaceae > Luminiphilus. Next base: position 3,538 of record JAQXEB010000115.1, on the reverse strand, counting down.
ATCTGACTTAAGCTGTCTTGCCAAAACCGGTGCAGTACCCTCCGTGCCTATGGCCACCACGACTGGATCGCGATCGACAATTGCTGGGGTTATGAAATCGCAGGCGTCGGTTCGGTCTAAAACGTTGACGATTGCACCCTCTGCGCGGGCACGATCAGCAACCGCATCATTTACGACATCGTCATGGTGCGCCGTATAGACAAGCGTTACACCGACAAAGTCAGCCTCGCGGGGCAACCCCGTGCTCAGCTTTATTAAGCCTTTTTGGCCCCATGACCGCATCTCGTCGCTCGGAGTGTCGGCAAACACAGTGATATCCGCCTGGGTTTTGAGCACGCCGCGGCACTTGGCATCTGCCATTTGTCCGTCACCAACGATGACCACCTGACGTCCCTTTGTCGCCACGAAAATCGGAAGAAAGTCCATATTGAGAAACCCTGAGAATTCGACGACATAATAGGACTTAATTCTTTTTGAATGGTCTTATAACCAAAAAGTAAGATATAAATTCTAAAATATATTAATTTAGAGGTAAATTGTCGTGACTTAGGTGACTTAAAGAGGAATTTAGACATGGACGCCACAGACAAAGCCATTTTGAGGCTGGTACAGACCGACACAACACTGTCCCTCGATGACATCGCAGCACGCGTTGGCGCCTCCAAAACACCCGTTTGGAATCGACTGAAGCGTCTACGAGATGATGGCGTCATCGCGCGCGAGGTGGCCATCCTAGACCCCGCAGCGCTGGGTTTAGACACATGCTTCTTCGTCCTTGTGAAAACCAGTGAGCACGATGCCGCCTGGCAAGATCGTTTTTTAGCCGCTGTCAATCAACGACAAGAGGTTATCGAAGCTCACCGTTTAGCCGGAGAGGTGGATTACATACTGAAGGTTCGCGTCCCTAATGCCCAAGCCTACGATCAGTTCTATCAAGGACTCATCTCAGACGTAAAGGTTTTTAATGTGACTGCGCTTTTGTCGATGGAAGAACTCAAGAGCACGACGGCACTCCCCCTGTGAGATGTTTTTCTGGACACAGTGAATGACCATCTTTTAGTATGAGAATGGTTCTCATTAACTTTTCTGTACCGAGGAAATCTCATGAAAAAAATTATCGCACTCTCGTCCGCCATTGTGGTCACAACGCTCTCCTCTTTCTCACACGCAGGCGCTGACTGCACGGAGTATCCAAAGTCGCAGTGGATGAGCGTGCTCGATCTACAAAAGCGAATTATTAATGAATACGGCTTTTCCATTAAAAATTTCAAAGTTGATGACGAGTGCTATGAAATTTATGGATGGCAGACCGACGAAGACGGAAAAGAGCAAAAGATCGAGGTGTACTTCGATGCCTCAAATGGCGACATCGTTAAGAAAAAGATGAAGTAATGCATGCGCTGGGACCTCTACATTCGCCTGTTTCACTGGTCCCTGGCTTCGGGAATAGTCGCTAACTATTTTCTTTTAGAAGAAGGCGAGACGCTTCACGAATGGGTGGGCTACGTCGTTTGTGCGCTTGTAGTTTTTCGTCTCCTGTGGGGGTTTATGGGACCAACGCGCGCTCGATTCAGCGCGTTCCTCAAGTCACCCAGTGCCGCCTTTCACGAAATGACGGAGCTTGCCTCGCCCCACACTCTGCCGAATACGCACACGGCACTGGGCGGGTATCAGCTAGTGCTGGTTCTGGCGCTTGTAATTGGTGTTGGGCTCACAGGCTGGATGCAAGATCTCGATGCGTTTTGGGGAGAAGACTGGCCCCAAGATCTGCATGAGCTGCTGGCGAATGCGTTAATACTCGTGGCCTGCTTACACGTGGCCGCAGTGTTGTGGATCCACTTCGTGCTTAAGACCCCCTTGCTGCATCGGATGTGGTTTGGCAGGAACTGCAACACAAAAGTGGGTCCGGCAGGAGACGTCTAGCCTAGGACGCGTCAGCGTCGTTATTGGGGCCTTGGGTGTCTGTAACGACAGGTGCTCCACCAAGAACACTGCCACACACTGAACAGGCGGCGATGTCTTTGATGCCGCGATGCGATAAGGTTGGCAACACCTGAGCGTCGCACGTCAAACAGTAGGTCTCAGACGCCAGTCGCGGCGACAAGATGCCGACCCCAACCCAGACGGCCAGTGCGCCGAAGATACAGATGATAAACAGCTCAGCGCTCATGAGTTCCAGCGTACTCGAGTGTCGATACTTATTTGTATTCGCCGACCCACACACAAAGCCATGCTAAAAAAGCAGCCCCAGAGATACCGGCAAAAAATAAGAGTGTCCCAAAATCCATCAAGCAGTCCTTGGCCAAAACGCCACACGGACCAGACTAAAACGCGAATCACCAACCCGACACTCATTTTTTCCGAGACTGTGAACTGGCTCATACTCATTCGTTATCCTCGTTGCTTACACGACGAAACGCACGCTTCGCGCACTGAATTTCATTGGCAAAAGACGCGTACCCAGCACTCATAAAATCTCTGCACCCGGCTCAGGCACAAGCCAATGCTGCAAACCCACAACCAGCAAAATCACTACCGTCCCGCCTAAATGCGCCATCACCGCCACGTTTTCCACGGTCCCTGAGGCCATAATGGGTCGCCCCAAAACCGCTTCAACAGTCACTTTTAGCGTGAGTGCAATCACCAGCCAAACCGGCCACTGCTCACCGCGTTTTGCTAACGCAAGTAATCCACCCACCAGCAGGCCGTGTAAGCCCCCCGATAACCCACGAGTCTCCACAACCACAAAATCAAGCGCCGGTGGTTTACTCAACAAATGCTCTGCGCCCGTGGCCCCTATCGTACCCAGCAACAAGTAAACCGCGAGGGTGATCGGTGGCGCTGAACGATTGATCAGTAGCGCAATAATGATCACAAATACGACATTTAACATCAGGTGTCCGAGGTTTTCGTGAACAAGACCCGCCGTCACGAGTTGCCAATAGCTGAAGTCGTATCGCTGATACGCGAAGGCCTCCTGCCATGCGACGGGCAACAATGACACCAGCCCGAGCACGAGGATGGTAAAAACCGCCGGCGCGATAAACGATGGGGGCTCTTGACCCGGTGGTCGCCTCTTCAAGACTGCTTACCCTCGAGACCGCAGAGCGCCCAACACGTGCTCATCGAGCCGCGCTGGGCGACGCGCACCGTTATTAGTTTGCAGAGCGGGCGACATGACGCGTTCGCCAAACAATCATGGTGAGTAACAGGAGCAGGTGCCAATCAGAACTTCCACCAGAACTTGGTTTATCTTGCACTGTAATGGACAACGTAGAGGGCACACTAACCGCACCGTCGCTCACGTTAACCTCAAAGCGAAGCGTTTCTGTTGCGCTCACCTTGGGCGTTGTTATCGTGACTGAGGCCGTATTTCTCCCGGAGATCGTGGCAAGTGACCCTGACGATTGCGCCCAGGCGTACGTGTAATTCTCTCCGGCGGCGGCATTGGTTACTGTGACGGAGGCACTGACGATGCCGCCTTCCTGGACCGATGAAAAATCCACAGCGACAGCCACCTCAGGTGAGATATTCGTCA
>JAQXEB010000114.1 GCA_029251065.1 Luminiphilus sp. | reverse complement strand
AAACACCGAGCCGACGCCGTCACACATTCTGGGGAAGAGGAAAATTCTGTGCTTGAAGCTTATCGAAATCACGTAGCCGACCGTGAAGCTATTAATATTCCACCGAAGCCATTGTCAGCGCAGCAAGTTGCTGACCTTGTCGAACTGCTTAAAGCGCCTCCAAGTGGCGAAGAGTCTTATTTACTGGACCTAATCTCTAGTCGCGTACCGCCCGGCGTGGATGAGGCCGCCTACGTGAAGGCCGCTTTCCTATCCGACATTGCTTTAGGCAAAGTCAACTGTCCGATTATCGATAAAGCGAACGCGATTGACTTACTTGGTGATATGCACGGCGGCTACAACATTGAGACATTGGTGACCCTGTTAAACGATAGCGAGCTCGCAGCGCTAGCGGCCACAGAGCTCAAGCACACACTGCTGATGTTTGATGCGTTCCATGACGTTGCCAGCCTCGCCAAAGACGGCAATAACCACGCGCAAGAAGTCATGCAGTCTTGGGCAGATGCGGAGTGGTTTACCCGCCGCGAAACGCTGCCCGAATCGCTCAAGATGGCCGTGTTCAAAGTGACTGGGGAGACAAATACGGACGATCTTTCTCCTGCTCCGGATGCGTGGTCTCGCCCCGATATTCCACTGCATGCTCGTGCGATGTACAAGATGACACGTGACGGTCTGGAACCAGAGGAACACGGCGGCGTGGGCCCCATGGCTCAAATCGACGTTGTAAGAGCGAGCGGATTGCCGGTAGCGTTTGTCGGCGATGTCGTCGGCACCGGGTCTTCACGCAAGTCAGCTGCAAATAGCGTGCTCTGGTATTTTGGACAGCCCGTTACAGGGGTACCCAACAAGCAAATGGGTGGTGTCTGCATCGGTGGAAAGATCGCGCCTATTTTCTACAACACTATGGAAGACGCGGGGGCGCTCGTCTTTGAGGCACCCGTCGAGAAAATGGCGATGGGAGACATCATCGACATTAGAGTCTATGACGGACAAGTACTAAATGCTGCCGGCGATGTGATTTCAGAGTTTGAGCTGCGCTCGGACGTCTTGCTCGATGAAGTACGTGCGGGTGGCAGAATAAACCTGATCATTGGCCGCGGCTTAACAGCGAAGGCAAGAGAAGCACTGGGACTTGGGGAGAGCACAATTTTCCGAACACCAGAAATGCCAGCCGATACTGACGCAGGCTTTACGCTGGCGCAGAAAATGGTTGGCCGCGCCTGCGGCGTTACGGGTATGCGCCCGGGAACCTACTGCGAGCCTAAAATGACAACCGTTGGCTCTCAAGACACCACGGGGCCCATGACTCGCGATGAACTGCAGGATCTGGCCTGTCTCGGGTTCTCTGCGGACCTCACCATGCAGTCCTTTTGCCACACCGCGGCCTACCCAAAACCCGTCGACATTGAGACGCAACACTCCTTACCCGACTTTATTCGCAATCGCGGAGGTGTCTCACTGCGCCCCGGCGACGGTATTATCCATAGCTGGCTTAACCGAATGTTATTGCCGGATACTGTCGGTACGGGGGGCGACTCGCATACGCGGTTTCCGCTGGGCATTTCATTTCCCGCAGGCTCTGGACTCGTCGCATTTGCCGCCGCAACAGGCGTCATGCCACTCGACATGCCCGAGTCTGTGTTAGTCCGATTTAAAGGTGAAATGCAACCGGGCATAACACTGCGAGACCTCGTGCACGCCATTCCCTACTACGCCATTCAGGAAGGGCTACTGACGGTCGAGAAAAAAGGTAAAAAGAATATTTTCTCAGGCCGTATTCTTGAGATTGAAGGCCTTGAAAATCTGACTGTCGAGCAAGCGTTTGAACTCTCAGACGCCTCCGCTGAGCGTTCAGCTGCTGGATGCACCATTAAATTATCAGAGGACACAATTGGCAGTTACTTGAAGTCAAACATAGTTCTCCTGCGCGCAATGATCGCTGAGGGCTATGGTGACCCTCGAACATTGGAGCGTCGCGTGCGCAATATGGAAACGTGGATCGAAAACCCCGACCTGCTTCAAGCCGACGCGGATGCGGAGTACGCGGCCGTCATCGAAATTGATCTCGCTCAGGTCAACGAGCCGGTGGTCTGCGCGCCCAATGATCCAGATGATGCACGTCTTCTCAGTCAAGTTGCCGGCGATCAGGTCGACGAAGTGTTCATCGGCAGTTGCATGACAAACATTGGCCACTTCCGTGCCACTGGCAAGTTGCTCGACCAGCACACGGGAAGTGTGGCGGCGCGCATGTGGATTTGCCCACCGACCCGCATGGACGAATACCAGCTCATGGAGGAAGGCTACTACGCAATCTTTGGACGTTCCGGCGCACGTACTGAAATGCCAGGCTGCTCGCTGTGCATGGGGAATCAGGCGCGGGTTGCGCCAAAGTCGACGGTACTTTCAACCTCGACGAGAAACTTTCCGAACCGTTTAGGAGAGGGCTCTAACGTGTATCTCACGTCCGCTGAGCTTGCAGCCGTGGGCGCCATTTTAGGTCGTCTACCCTCGGTGGAAGAGTACCTTGGCTTCGCTGAAAAGCTTAATTCCATGTCAGCTGAGATCTATCGGTACATGAACTTCAACGAGATACAGAGCTTTCAGGCACTGGCTGAGGACGGCCAACGGATTGCCGCTGCACTCATCGAGGAAGTGGCTTAGTTTGCAGCCTAAAAACACCGCAGCACCGCTTCTAGTGGTGCTGCGGTGTGTCGCTAAGAATTAGCAATAGCCGTTTTACATTGGCTTAATCGCATCAAAGCCGCGCTCACAATCGCGCTTGATGTCAGTAATATCCTCAAGACCCACCGCAATGCGAATGAGCGGGTCGGTGATGCCTGCATCCCGTTTCTGTTCGTCCGATAGTCGACCGTGCGTAGTCGATGCGGGATGGCAGACTGTCGTTTTAACATCGCCCAGATTGGCGGTCAGTGACATCAGACGCACGCCGTTTATAAATTCCCACGCCTGCTTGCGGTCACCGTTGACTTGAAAGGAGACGACGCCCCCGAAAGCCGACTGTTGAGAGGCTGCAAGTAAGTGGTCCGGATGGGACACCAAGCCGCAATAATTCACCGTCTTTACCGCAGTATGATTCTCAAGCCACTGCGCCAGCATTAAGGCTCGCTCACTGTGCGCTTGCATGCGTAAATGCAAGGTTTCCAGTCCTTTACTGAACACCCAGGCATTAAATGGGCTCATTGATGGACCACAAACACGGACAAACGCGCGCACCTGAGTCATTAAGTCTGCTGAGCCGACCAGCGCACCGCCCAGGACGCGACCTTGCCCGTCGAGGTATTTTGTCGCCGAGTGCATGACTACATCAGCGCCAAGCTCTAGAGGCCGCTGAAGTGCCGGCGTGCAGAAACAATTATCCACCGCAAGTAACGCGTCGGCACTGTGCGCAATCCCAGCAATCTGTCGAATATCACCCACTTCACACAGCGGATTCGAGGGTGTTTCACAAAAAAAAAGCTTCGTGTTGGGACGAACCGCGTCTCTCCACTCTCGCAGATCTCGAAGCGCGACAAAGCTCACCTGAATATCGAGTTTTGTCAGTATATTGTTAAAAAGACTGACGGTGCTTCCAAATACATTTTTAGAGCACACCACGTGATCGCCGGAGCGTAAAACCGTCAGGCACAAGGTCAGGATTGCGCTCATTCCTGAACTGGTGGCCACACCCTCCTCGCCCGACTCCATTGCAGCCAGTCGTTTCTCAAACACCGAGACCGTCGGATTTGAAAAGCGCGAATAAGTATTGCCTTCTCGCTCACCAGAGAACGTCGCTGCCGCCTGTTCGGCAGAGTCGAAAATAAAACTCGACGTCGCGTAAATGGGGTCAGAGTGCTCTTGCTCAGAACCTGTCGAAAGCCCTTCCCGAATAGCAAGCGTCGCAAAACTCGCGTCTTGCAGCCAATCTTTAGTCACAACGCCTAGCTCCGATTGTGGAGCCCGACTAAGGCTCCCTCCGCCCGATCAACCGACTCTTCAGAGCGCGCATCGCTGAGTCCAGAAAGGTACGCGTCATCAATGACACCTGCCTGATATTGGCCGTCGAATACTGAAAGCTCAAATCCATCAACTAGGGAATTACCCTCCCTAGAACATTCAATTAAATCGTCAATCTCTTGATAGATCAGCCAGTCAGCTCCAATGTGCGCCGACACCTCGTCAATCGTTCTGCCGTGCGCCACCAGTTCTTCAGCTGACGGCATGTCGATTCCGTATACATTGGGGTATCGCACAGGCGGTGCGGCCGACGCAAAGTAGACCCGCTTAGCGCCGGAATCACGCGCCATCTGAATAATTTGCTGGCAGGTGGTCCCGCGAACAATTGAATCGTCTACCAACAACACGGTCTTACCCTCAAACTCAAGCGGCACTGGATTGAGCTTTTGCCTTACCGATTTCCTCCGCTGTGTTTGCCCTGGCATGATGAATGTTCGCCCAATGTAGCGATTCTTCATAAACCCTTCGCGAAACTTGACGCCCAACTCGTGTGCGAGTGCTTGTCCTGCAACACGACTGGTATCCGGAATGGGAATCACAACGTCGACATCATGGTCGGGACGCTCCCGCATAATCTTACGCGCCAGCCGTTCGCCCTGTCGCATTCTCGTTTTGTAGACGGAAATCCCGTCCATTAATGAGTCAGGCCGAGCAAAGTAAACATGCTCAAAAATACAGGGCCTTAACTTGGGTGAATCTGCGCACTGCTTGCGGTAGAGCTCACCGGCAGCGTCGATAAAGAGCGCCTCGCCCGGATCCACGTCACCGATGAGCCGATACCCCAACACATCCAACGCGACGCTCTCAGACGCAATCATATAGCTTTTGCGATCATCCACCGTCCTTACACCCACCACGAGTGGGCGAATGCCGTTGGGGTCTCTGAATGCGACCAATCCCACATTTGCGATCATCGCGATGGCTGCGTAGCCCCCTTCGCAACGTTTATGCAATGTGGCAACGGCTTTAAAAACATCATTCGAGGTGGGCGTAAGTTTACCCTGACGCTGTAATTCGTGTGCGAATACGTTCAACAGCACCTCAGAATCACTGTCGGTATTGAGGTGTCTCAAATCCGTCTGATAGAGCTCCGCGGACAAGGTCGAGGAGTTCGTTAAATTACCGTTATGAGCGAGCGCAATGCCATAAGGTGAATTAACATAAAACGGCTGTGCCAGTGCCGACCCTGAGCTGCCTTGGGTCGGGTAGCGGGTATGGCCAAGGCCGAAGTTCCCCCCCAACTGCTCCATGTGTTTTGCCTGAAACACATCTTTCACGAGACCTTCGCCCTTACGCTGCAAGAACTGGCCGTTGTGGCAGGTCATGATACCCGCTGCATCCTGTCCTCGATGCTGGAGCATAGTTAACGCATCGTAAATATCAGCTGCCACTTCGTGCTGCGAAGAAATACCGACAACACCACACATTCCTAAGATTCCTCCCGGATATCTGCAGCTTGATCAACGGTATCATCAAGAAGACTATTAGGATCTCTAAATAGATCAGACTCAAAACCGCTGACCAGCCAGTTTTCAACTATGTTTAAATGCCCTTCATAAACACTAGCACCGAAAATTTGTTCCTG
>JAQXEB010000113.1 GCA_029251065.1 Luminiphilus sp. | reverse complement strand
AGCCAGCGAGGCAAATCGAGCCCGTAATCCCGATTTAAGACGTACGCAACACCACCTTTACCCGACTGACTGTTGATGCGAATCACTTCTTGGTAACTACGCCCAATATCCGCCGGGTCGATCGGTAAATACGCCACCTCCCAGAGACTGTCGCCTTGTCGCCGCGCTAGACACTTGTTGATGGCATCTTGGTGGCTGCCAGAAAATGCGGTAAACACCAGCTCGCCCGCGTAGGGGTGTCGCGGATGCAATGGCAACTGCGTGCACTCTTTGCAGACCGCGATCATCTCGTCCATTTTTGAAAAATCGAGTTTAGGGTCAATGCCTTGACTGTAAAGGTTCATGGCCATAGTCACGATGTCCATGTTGCCCGTGCGTTCGCCGTTGCCCAACAGTGTGCCTTCGATTCGATCAGCGCCTGCCAACAGACCCAGTTCGCTTGCAGCAACTGCACCACCACGATCGTTGTGAGTGTGCAACGAGACCAGTAGCGCGTCGCGATGATTCACGTGGTCACAGAACCACTCAATTTGATCCGCGTAGACATTTGGCGTGCTGACCTCGACCGTCGCTGGGAGGTTAATAATCATTTGGTTCTCAGGCGTCGGTTGAATCACATCGATGACGGCATTACAAACGTCGACTGCAAAGTCCATTTCGGTGCCGGTAAAACTCTCGGGACTGTACTCAAACACCCACTCAGTGTCGGGGTAATTGGCCGCTACTGACTTGACTAACTGCGCGCCTTTCACGGCAATGTCGGTAATGCCCGCCCGATCTAGAGCAAACACATAGTCACGCTGAACCGTCGACGTGCTGTTGTAAAAGTGGAGCACCGCCCGCTTGCATCCTTTCAACGCCTCAAAAGTACGGACGATCAGTTCTTCGCGTGCTTGAGTGAGCACTTGCACCGTGACGTCCTCAGGAATACGGCCTTCGTCGATTAACTTCCTCAGAAAGTCGAAATCATGCGACGAGGCTGACGGGAAGCCCACTTCAATTTGTTTAAACCCCAAATCAATCAGTAGCTCCCAAAGGCGGAGCTTTTTATCGGCCGTCATAGGATCGATAAGGGCCTGATTGCCGTCGCGCAGGTCAACGCTGCACCACTGCGGCGCCTGCGTTAATACCGCATCCGGCCACCGGCGATCCACTTTCTTTAGTGGCTGATAAATCGGGTATTTACGGTAATCAAATGCCCCAAAATCTTCCGTGCTCATTACAGACTCTCGCAGTTGTTCTTTTAAGGAGAGAATTATAAGGACTTCCGTTTGGATTTAAATGGCGAATGACGCACTAAAATCCTCGTTTAATAGTGAAATAACGCGTATATATGCGTTAATTAGTCAAATTAACTAATAAGTGAATAATGAACGATATAAATGGTCTCGACAGAATCGATCTTCGCCTGCTGTCACTACTGCAACGCGACGCCAGTCTAAGCAACCTTGAGGTGGCGGAGCGCGTAGGACTGTCACCCACGCCTTGCGCCCGTCGCATTAAGCGGCTACTCAGCGAGGGATTCATACAACGCCAAGTTGTCATACTGGATCAGGAGAAGCTGGGGCTTGATCTTACGGTGCACGTCAGCATTTCAATGGACCGACACACACCTGACCGATTTGAAAACTTCGAGGCGGAAATAGCCACCTACGACGAGGTTGTCGACTGCTCGGTGGTCACCGGCCAAAGTGCCGACTACTTACTGCGTGTCATCGTTAAGGACATGAAGCACTTTGAAGCGGTATTGCTGGGGAAGCTGACACGGATACCGGGTGTCACCGGGGTGCACTCGAGCTTTGTGCTGAGAAAGGTGATTAGCCGAACAGAAGTGCCGCTCGGCTAAGCCAGATTCTAGTCGGTCGCACTGGCCGCCCGTTGCAAACGAGCGAGCTCCTTGTCAGCAAGGAAGGCTGCAATTTTGAGCATGTTAGCTTGGCTGCCCGCCTGCCGCGTATCAATGCGGTACTTGCCGTTCACCATGAGCGATGGCGTTCCATTGATCCGAGCGCCCTGCGTTCTGGCAGCGGCCTGGCGAACCATACTGTCGATCCCAAACGAGCCGTAAGCTCGATCAAAATCCTTCGACGGCACACCATTTTCAACGAAAACGGCGCGTACCGCTTCAGGCGTTGCCAGTCGCTTTCGCTGTCGATGAACCGCATTGAAAACAGCACCGTGCATCGGGTCGATGACGTCAAGAACCTGCGCGGTGTAATACGTTTTAGCGAGTAACTTCATGCCGGCGTTGTTATTAAAGACAACCGGCGTTCGCTGCACTACGACGCCTTCAGGCAGCCGAGTCTCGAAGGACTCAAGCAACGGCTCGAAGTTGTAACAGTGACCACAACCGTAGGAAAAGAACTCAGTGACCACAATCTGGTCACTAATGCCCGTGTGTACCTTGGGCTCAATCAGCTCGTAATGCACACCCTCTTGGTACTGCTCTTGCGCAGCGATCCCCATTGAAAGCAGTGCGAAAACGGTAATGGTTACAGTTTTTAGTATCGCCATCATGCGGGTGGTTCCCCTCGATTAACTTGCGTTATTGCAGACCTGCAACATAACTTGCGACTGCTTTGATCTCAAGGTCACTCAGGCCAAATGCAATGGTTCGCATAATCATACTGTCGCCGCCATTGGTGCGCCCGCTCTCGTCCTCGTAACCGAGGCGAAACATTTCAAGCTGCTGTGCGATGTAATCAGCGTGTTGTCCGGCCAGTCCTGGGAACCCACCCGGGCCGTTGCCCTTGCCAGACGGGCTGTGACAGCCTGAGCAAGCTGCAACTTTACGCTCTGCAATGCCGGCAAGATAAACCTTTCGACCCAACGCCAAAAGCTCAGGATCGGTCGTACCAGAAGTGCGCGTCTGCCCGTCATAAAATGCGGCAATATCAGCGAGCTGCTGGTCGGTCATGTTATCGACCTGACCTGCCATAAGCGCAACCGGACGACGACCGTCGCGAATGTCCTTCATTTGCTTAAGCAAATAGCGCTCACCCAAGCCGGCAAGCTTTGGGAAGGTTGGCGCAAGACTGTTTCCGTCTGCTCCGTGACAGGCAGTGCACGAGGCGACCAGCGCCTCGCCCGCAGCCGCATCGCCCTTCATAACGCCGTCAGCGAGTGCGGTGTTAGCCGCAACTAAAAATGCCACCGCCACAATTGCGCGATTAAAGATCATCCTGAACTCCTTGTTCCCCAATTACTGTGGGGCTGCCATGTAGGTGATGAGGGCTTTGTAGTCGTCGTCACTACAGCCGGCGCAAAGTCCGCCGGGAGGCATAACACCCAAACCGTTCTTAACAGAGGCAACCAATGCCTCCATGCCTTTTGCTAACCGCGGCTCCCATTGTGCTGGGTCGCCTGTTTTCGGCGCACCGGCGACGCCTACCGCATGGCAGGCACCGCACGATGCTGCGTATTGCGCGGGTGGCTCTGCCGCTTGGACAGATGCTGTTGCGAGTAGTGCTGCGGCGGTAATCAGTACAAATTTTATGACGTTTACTTTCATTTTTTCACCCTCTAATCCGGCGTGAGGTCCGGCTAATGCTGTGATTATATCGCTATACCCACGTAAACTGGCTCGGCATTATAGTCACTGAGCCGAAAACACCAAACATTACGTGGATTACTGTCATTAATACGCCCAATAAGTTTCAAAAGCTTAATTATAAGTGCACTGAATTTTTACAGTCCGCCAGCGCGCTGAGCAATGCGCCCGCAGACGTGGGGGCAGAAGTCGCATTTGCCGGTCGCAGTAACGCGGGCAAGTCCAGCGCCATTAACGCACTGACGCGTAACACCAAACTTGCGAGGACGTCACGCACACCGGGACGCACCCAACTCATTAATTTCTTTACTGTTGATGAGCATATTCGACTGGTCGACTTACCGGGCTACGGATTTGCCAAAGTCCCTCTTAAAGTCAAACAAGAGTGGAACAAACAGCTCGAGCAATACCTTCGCCTGCGCCAAAGTCTCAAGGGACTGGTGTTACTGATGGATATTCGCCACCCCTTGAAAGATTATGACCGCCAAATGATCGAGTGGGCCGTTGTCACTGAAATGCGCGTCCATATTTTGCTTACAAAAAGTGACAAATTAAAACGAGGGCCGGCAAAAAGTACGCTATTAACGGTCCAAAAAGAGCTGAAAGCTTACGAGGACTGGGTCTCAGTTCAACTTTTCTCATCACTCTCGCACGACGGTATGGATGAATTACAGCGAACCCTGAACCGGTGGCTTGCACTCCCCAGCGAGGAAGACTCAGAACAGGGACCGATGATCAGTGATGAGGCGCCCTAGTGGGCCTCATCCCAATTTAAACCCACACCCACTTCGGTTAATAGCGGTACTTTCAAATCAATGACACCCGCCATGCGCGCGGTCACTTCATCGCACAGCGTTGCGCAGGCGCTATCAGCAACCTCGAATACAAGCTCATCGTGGACCTGCATGATCATCTTAGCGTCGGTCTCCGAATCGGTGAGCCAGCCATCAACCGCAATCATCGCCAATTTTATAATATCAGCGGCAGTGCCTTGCATCGGCGCGTTAATTGCCGTGCGTTCAGACGCCAGTTGCCGTTGCTT
>JAQXEB010000112.1 GCA_029251065.1 Luminiphilus sp. | reverse complement strand
CGTTGATTGATTGTGTCATTGCAGGTTAACTATCGCCGCTCTTGGGAAACTTAGGTGCGTTGATTAAGGTATCACGCATCGTCAAAGGATAATGTTCAGTGTCAAACGCACGAAACACGTTGTTTACGATCATAACGGTTGTGGTCATACCGCTGTTATTTTTTATAGTGCTCGAACTGGCCCTGCGTGTCGCAGGTGTGGGCACCCATTACGAGTACTTCAATACGATCGATATTGACGGTCAAACCTACTTTCAAGAGAACCCCGATTTTGCGGATCAGTTTTATCCACCGTCACTTAATGTGGGTCCGCTACAAAACACGTTTGAGCAGACTGATCGTGACAATCGTCTTCGCGTTTACGTACTGGGTGGTTCGGCAGCGATGGGTTTTCCTCACAAAAACCACGGTGTTGATCGACTTTTGGCGACACAGCTCAACGCCCTGTTTCCCGATAAAGACGTGGAGGTCGTCAATACGGCCATGACATCTGTGAACTCGCACGTGGTCTATGAGGTGGCGAACACGCTGCCTTCGAATTCGGCAGACGTGGCCGTCGTGTTGATGGGCAATAACGAGGTCGTAGGACCTTATGGACCGGGCACATTTAACCAGAATTTTTTATCGAGTATGACTGGCATAAGGGCGCTGCAGGCGCTCAAACGCACCCGCCTTTGGCAGCTTTTTGATCGCTCACTTCAAGAGGTGCAGAACTCCGACGCTAAAACCGATCTCGAATGGCAGGGCATGCAGATGTTCGTTGATAACGGAGTGCCTGAAAGCGACCCGAGGATGGCGTCCGTCTACGATCACTTTGAGGCGAATCTCAGGGACATTATCGACACGCTCAACGCCAAAGGGATGCACGTTGTGCTATCGACGGTGCCCGTCAATTTGCGCCAGTCAGCCCCCTTTTTGTCCATAGCATCCAATGACCTTTTAGAGCGCGAGCGAGCGCAGTTTGGATCCCTGCGTGATCAAGCGCGCGTACAGGCACTCAACGGTCGATGGCGAGTTGCTCAAGACCTTTGGCAGCAGGCCCTGATGCTGGATGATGGACATGCTGACACGCACTTTCAGTTGGCAACCAGTCTTGAAAAGCAGGGTCAACACGCGGTGGCGCGGACACACTATGAGCGCGCACTTGACCTCGATGGGCTCAGGTTCAGAGCCGATACACGCATCAATGCCACGATCGAGCGAGTGGCCGCGGATTACCTTCAACACCAAGTCAGTTTTGTGCACAGCCTCAAGGCTTTTGATCAAGCAAGTGCGCCATACCCACCCGGGTGGAACTTATTGGTTGAACACGTTCACTACGACTTTGAGGGCAATGCAGTGCTTGCCAAGGTGTTTTCCCGAGCAATAGCGCGTCATCTCGCAGCCAGCGCGCCGCGGGCAACGCTGAGTAACGACGAGGTCGCCGCCCGGATTGGTTTTCCTAACCATGAAACTGTCGAGAATATTGAAAATCTTCAAGGTATGGCGGATCAACCACCCTTTCCTGGGCAGAGTAATTATCAGGATTACCTTGCCTTTCTTGCCGTTGAATTATCCAAAGTTAAAGGCGAGGTGGGGGAGCCCAAAGATGTTGTTCGACGACGACAGCGTGTGCTGACAGAGGGCACCGGCGATTGGAAATTGCATTTTGAGATGGTCGCTTTAGCGCGGTATTTGAAGAACAAGCAGGCGCAGTACTACCACCTCGAAGCACTCAACGAACTTTATCCACACAACCGAGAAAGCCAGATCAACTTAGCGAACTTGTTGAGCCAGGACGGTCGTTGGAACGATGTGATTCCGGTGCTTGAACGATCCTTGTACTACACCCGTGGACGCGAAGAATTCATCGTTGAGGCCATGGGCTGGCTGGGAACCGCGCATCTCAAAGTGGGTAACATTCAGGAAGCCACCGACTTATTGCTGTCTATTCCCCGGACTTACCCAGAGCAAATCGGAATGAGTTTGCGTGCTTACGGCAATTTGATTAGACACAGCGTGACGACGGGCGATAAAAGTGCAACCGAGCGTTATCTGGCGAGTGCTGAGGCCTATGCGGAACAGCTGATTGATTCGGGAGAGAGCGCGAGCTACCCCATGCTGGGACGCCGAATGGGGCAGATTATGACATTGGGTGGCGATAAGGCGGCCGCCGCTGTGTGGCAACAGCGTCGCTGAGCCCATTAATCGTCCGTCAGTTTTGCCTCTGAGCGCGATCTTTTGTTAAATCAGAGTCTTAAAAGGTTGGGAGGCGACAGATGAAGACGGCGTTGATCGAAAAAAGAATGGAACGTGGCGTGCTGTGGCTCACGCTCAGTAATGAAGAGCAACGCAATCCACTTTCGAGCGACATGCTGACTGAGGTGACCGCGTCACTTGAGGCGGCTTACGCCAGCGACGAGGTTCGCTGCATTGTGATCGCAGCGAAAGGCCCGGTGTTTTCAGCGGGGCATGACCTCAGCGAAATGGCAAAGCGTCCAGAGGAGTCCAAAGAGGCCTGGCAAGTGCGCGTGCTCTCTATACTCGAGCTGTGCGCGACAATGATGCAGCGTATTATTCACGGCCCCAAAGCCGTTATTGCCTGTGTTGAGGGCACCGCTACTGCCGCAGGCTGCCAGCTGGTCTCTTCATGTGATCTTGCCATTGCGAGTTCGAATGCGTCCTTCTGCACGCCCGGAGTCAACCTCGGCGCATTTTGCACCACGCCGTTGGTCGGTATTGGCCGAAATCTTTCTCGGAAACACGCGCTCGAGATGGCGCTGACCGGTGAGTTTTTCGGCGCCCAAGACGCTGAACGTTTTGGCCTGATCAATCGCCACGTCGTGCCTGAAAACGTTATTGAGGAGACTCGCCAGTTGGCTGAGCGGATTGCGTCGCGGTCCCCTCAAAGTATTCGTGATGGGAAAACGGCGTTTTACACGCAAATCGAAATGCCATTGAACGACGCATTTGAGCACGCAAATCGTGTCATGGTACAGGCGATGACGTCGGATGAGTCAAAGCAGGGCGTCAAAGCATTCTTTGACAAGCGCTCACCCGAGTGGCGCTAAGCACGTGCTGATAGAGCACGACAGGGACCTCGCTAACCTGTTGAAGCGTGTGGCGCACATCGCGTTGGTCGGTGCGAGCCACAAGCCTGACCGACCCAGCTACAAAGTCTTGGCATTTCTGCTCGAAGAGGGTTTTCAGGTGACGCCTGTCAATCCGAGTCTGGCAGGGCAATTACTCCAGGGTCAGAGGGTTGTTGCACGACTGTCTGATGTGCCGCAGGCCATCGACATGGTCGATGTGTTTCGAGAGGGCGCCGCGTTACCGTCTATCGTCCGTGAAACCGTGGCTGCAGGCGCATCTGTCCTTTGGACGCAGCTGGGCGTTCGCAACCTTGTGGCCGAGACAGACGCGCTTAATCAGGGTCTCGATTTAGTCGTTGATAAATGTCCCGCTCAGGAGCTCCCCAGGTTACGGTCTTGTGCATTGATCCCGTGAGGCGATGAGCGCATGCGGCGACTCAGCAGCTCGCTGAGCCGCCCGAGTTGTGACGCACTAAAGACTGTTTCCTTTTGTCTCCTCAAGTTGTGAGAGTGACCACAAGGTCATTAACGCTGCGATCAAGATGTAGACCGACACGTAGAAGATGCCGAAGTTATTCCACAAGAGCACAGCGATCGTTGGCGCAAGTGCACCGCCGACAATGGCGCCGATTTGATAGCCTAATGACGCACCCGAGTACCGGACCTCGGTGCTGAATAACTCAGTGAAATAGGCCGCTTGAGGGCCGTACTGCATGCCCAAAAACAAGAGACCCATGGTGATCGCCACACAGATCAGAATAGGACTGCCGGTATCGATGAGTGGGAACAAGGCAAAGCCCCACGCGCCCGTGAGAATTGCGCCCCAGCGATAGACAGTCTTGCGACCTATTCGATCGGATAGTCCCGAAAAGTAGAACTGCGTGGGCACCATAAAGGCGGCTGCAATCAGTACCGCGGTGAGCATCGT
>JAQXEB010000111.1 GCA_029251065.1 Luminiphilus sp. | reverse complement strand
CTCGGAGATAAGCTGGGATAGCGGTAATGATTACTTCGACCCAACGCAGCTCCAGTTCTCCAATATTCACTCAGGTACCGGCGCAACCAACGTCATCCCAGGAGAACTAGTCGCTGTTTTTAACCTTCGGTTTTCTACCGAGATCACCGCCGATGAAATCCAGTCCACATGTGAAACGGTGCTCGACGCTACGGGCATCGACTATTCGCTCGACTGGCAACTCAGTGGCAATCCCTTTTTGACTGAGCCCGGGGATCTGGTAGGCGCTGTCAGGGAGAGCATCATGACCGTGACCGGTGTCAGTACCCAGCTCAGTACCGGTGGAGGAACGTCCGATGGACGTTTTATCGCCAGCATGGGCAGCCAAATTATTGAACTGGGTCCTATAAACGCGTCTATCCATCAGAGAAATGAACACGTCTTGCTCTCGGACATACCGAAACTCGCTCGTATTTATGAGGGCATTATGGAGCGACTGCTAACCTAAAGCGTCAACGCGTCGCCCTGGCTCATGAAGTCAAAGTGAGCGCTGGGTACCAGTGTCACAAGACCCTCGAGTAGAACGCGGAAGTAAGCTTCGCTCGCGCGAGACCAAACATCGGCGTTGCCCGGCAAAATAAAGCGCCAATGGCAGGCAGGATTGAGAGACACGGCAGCCTCCAAAAGCTCGGTTATCCCAACGATCTGTCCTTGGAGATAGTCGCTGGCGGATAGCGAGCCGCTCTCTTTGTCGTCTCCTGCAAAGTCGAAGGAGTGAAGTTCGCAGAAAATGTGAGCCGGAGCCACGTTTTGGCGCAGCCAATCGATCAGTCTTGCTCGACCCTCTACCGTCCTCATATCGACAGGGAGATGATCCGCAAGAGACTCAATATTTGGATTTCTCTCACTGTTGGCGCACACCAATCGATAACCCGAGGCTTTTGCCGCAGTCGCGACTTCTGGTGGTAAGTAACGCCCAACGTACAAGACACTCTTTTCCACGTCTCCTCCCCCTTTTATTTTACAATGACATCAAAGCGGACGGTCTTACCAGCGATGCTGTGTGAGGGCTTGTTCACCCCTAACGATGGCGCCTTTACAGGACGCTTGACCACTACACGATCAACGGGCTGTGCCACCGCCCAAGCCAGCAGTGCCTCAGCGTTCGGTGCGCCCGGAGCATCGGTAAACAGGGCCTGGACTGTCGCCAAATCTTTTTTCACGGCCGCTGACTTGCCGCGCTCGGGAAACATAGGATCAATGTAGATCGCGTCGAACCCTTGAAGCGTTCGTTCGCAACTGTCCCCGGTTACTACAGTCATATGGTCTGCAGCCTCAACCACCTTTGAATGTGCACTGAGCAGCGCGAGCTCACGCGCCTGATTTAAGAGGAACCCCAGGGGCACTGACCACTCTGACAAAACCACATCACATCCAAGGTCCGCCAATACAAATGCGTCTCGCCCAAGTCCAGCTGTTGCATCAAATACGCGCGGTTTTACATCGTGCTTTACCCCAACTGCACGACCCAGCGGCTCATTGTGACCCGACTTTCGCCGGTGCAACATTTCGGGGGCCGAAAAATCAATACAGACTCGGCCCAGTCTCGGTCTTTGAAGCCGCTGAAGCCATGACCTGTCTGTATCGACAACCAGTGCAACGCCCGCATCAAGACCTTCAATCGACTGCGCATAGGTCAGCCCCAAGTCCAATGCCACAGACTTTGCAAGAGACTGAACCGCGTGAGAAGCAGGCGTTACGAGGCACGACATTAGCGATTTCTAACGCCTAAAGACAGCGTACGACCCTCAAGCTCAAGGGTAAAACCAACATTGTGCGCGCTCTGACTCAAACCGTGTTTGTCCGTTACCTCAATGAGACGCGCATCAGGCTGTCCTGCGGACCACGGCTCAAAATGAATCTTCGTTAACCGGCCTTCATCAACACGTATACCGGACATATCGAGAAGCTCATCACACGAGTGGCATAAAAAATCGGCTGGAGTCGCAGGGACATCGCTATCAGGCAGCAGTGCCAAGAAATCACCCATGTGTATGCCCTCAGGGGGAACACTCTCCACTAATCGGGCAAGCTTGATGGTCACGTCACCCACGATATAGCTCAAAACAGTCGGATTGATCCCTTCTGCCTGTGATAACTCGTAGTGACTACCAATATGAAACGCAGAACGCAGTGTGGGTACCGATCCAAACTGCGACTTCTCACGCGCGACCGCATTGTCGATTAAGACCAACAAGAAGAAGGTCAGTAAGTCGACGTTGGGGAAAACCCCTAAATCTCGATTCCAAACATAATACCCATCTCCCGTCGTGGTCCGCGCAAAGTTGACTTCGATTCCCTCGCGCTTGAGCTTGGAGTATGCCGAGTTCATAGAATAGGACAGGCTATTGAGTTGACTCGCTTGTTCAAAAGGCCGAAACAACGAAAAATCGGCAATATCAAACAACACGACGGCCCGGCTTTCCTCGTGACCGAGACTGTAACGCTTGATCATAGAATCGATCTGATCGACCGTCTCATCGTCCTGCGTTAAGGCTTGATCTAACTTAACAAAACTTGGCGCCACTCCGAGTTTACGGGCGATTTCAAAAATTTCATTGTGCGCTTTAAAGCGACGACCAGAAATCAAATCTCGAACGAAATCCTCATTCTGTTCCCCCACTCCTGAGGGGTGATTAGGTGACGTGAAATTTCCTAAAAAGTAATGCGGAACAACAATGGTGAGCAAGCCGTTAGGATCAAACGCCCAACACAGCAGAATACTCTGCCCAAGTCGCCATTGCTTTTTTAGGGTTATTTCAAGTTGGTCTAGGGCCACCTTTCCTCACCGAGCAATTATTCGATTGTTTTCGCATGCGCAATTCAAGTGCATCTCGAACTTAACCTTCTGCACTGGCATCATACCGACTCGGCAAGCGGAATTCGTCATGGTACCAAGTTTATCGACATCAATACTCAGTGAGTCTAACAAGGCTCAGTCCCTGGGACGTATTTGGGCTGGCATATTGATCGTCCCATTGATCGCACTCACATCGTGTAGCGGGTTAAAAAAGTATGACATCACGCTGAATGAGCGAAGCCTTTACTCACCCAGAAGCCTCTTCGAGGACTACCACATCGCAGACCCTGGACTTGCATCTTGCGTGGCACAAGCCATTGAGGACGGACTGATCTATACCTCGAGCGGACTTGAGGTCCTCAATTGCTCCGATGCTGGCATTCGATCACTGTCGGGCCTTTCGCAGTTTCAGGCACTTCAGCGAATCAAGCTCACGGACAACGAGGTGCGTAATCTTGTGGAAATCACGCGCCTTGAGCGTCTGATCGAACTACAACTCGATAATAATCTCATCGTCGATATCGTCCCTTTAGTAAACCTAACGGCATTAGAACAGGTGAACTTAGTGGGCAATGACGCGCTGCAATGTCACAGTCTCGCTCGATTCAATGACCAAGTTCAGGTCATGAAGCCGGAGCATTGCTAATGCTCACCTACTGGATTTACCGCGGAATCGCCGCGCTGCCACTGAGAACGTCCTACGGCCTTGCGCGAGTCTTTGCATGGCTGACAGAGTTTGTCTTTCGGTATCGGATCAAGACCGTCGACAGCAATCTACGGAACGCGTTTCCCGATAAACCCGAAGCCTGGTACGTGCAAACACGTCACGCATTTTATCAGCAGTTCGCAGACGTCGCGGTCGAGGCTCTGTACGCCTGGCGCATACCCAAAGAGGAACTTGAGCGCAGAATGACGCTTAAGGGCTGGGAGCCCCTCATGTCGGAAGACGGCACACCGGCACCCGGGATCATACTCGCCCTGCACCACACCAACTGGGAGTGGCTTACACAACGTGCAAGCTTAGCGGCAAGAGCCCCGTTTGACGGCGTTTATAAACCCTTGCATGACCAAGGTGCTGATCGATTTGCGCTGGAGTCACGCGGCAAATTCGGGGGGACGCTAGTGACCATGAAATCCATCGGGAAATACGTCTTAAAAGCACGAAGAGCCAATCGAGTATTGGCTCTGCTCGCTGATCAGTCGCCCGGAAAAAAAGAGCTGGCTTATTGGACTGACTTTTTAAACCAACCCACTGCATTTTTTATGGGACCTGCAACGCTTGCTCGTCTCACGCGCTACCCCGTCTATTTTGCGAGGACACGACGGATTTCTCGGGGTCACTATGAGGCAGAGCTTCTCGAGCTGTGTGCGACCCCAGGCTCCATGTCAGAGAATGAACTCATCGAACGGTACGCTCAGATGTCCGAAGAGGCGATACGCCTTCAGCCGGAAAGTTATTTATGGTCGAATCGGCGATGGAAGCTTAAGCCCCCTCAGGCGACGCGAGAAACATCACCGGATGACTCAGATGTCGTCCAACCAAATCCTTGAGTCTGAGTCGCGTAAATGATCTTCACGTTCTGTTGCTCAACCAGTGGCGTTAGGAGTTCAGCCACCCGGTCAACGGAGTTATTTTGCTCAGAAATATGACCTGCGATCACAACACGCGGCGCCAAATCGCCTAAGGCGGTCAGCATGGTGGTCGCTTGTTCATTGTTTAAGTGCCCAAAGTCCCCTGACACTCTGCGCTTTAAGACAGCGGGATAAGGCCCGCGTCGCAACATCTGCAAGTCATGATTAAACTCGAGCAACAGGAGTTCACAACCCTTATAAGCCTCTAAGACGTGGGGCGAGACCCAACCCAAATCCGTCAGCACCCCCACGCAAGACGCACCACAGTGAAAGCGGTATTGCACCGGCTCCCGCGCATCGTGAGGCACCGTAATCGCGTTGACCTCTACATCACCAATCGTGAAGCTGGAATCGCTGTCGATGCGCACGAGCGAGCGTACGGCGTCGAGTTTTCCTGACGCCACGGTGCCATGTGTCGCAAAAACCTGAGCCCCGGCCGCTTTTGCCACCGCAGCCACCCCCCCGATATGATCTGAGTGCTCGTGCGTCACCAAAATGGCATCAATATCGGAGATATCGACACCCAGCTGTGGCAAACGCACAAGCATTTCTCGAACAGGGAATCCGCAATCGATAAGAATTGTGGTCTCGTCAGTCGCCACCAGCGTTGCATTGCCCTTGCTGCCTGAGCCAACCGAGGCAAGGCGCAACATTACGTGATATTGCCCTGGAGAAGTGTCAGTAGACCCTGTTGCTCCAACTGTCCGATCGACTGACCTTCAGCACCTAAAACGTTAATCGTAACCTGCGATACCGTCTGTGTTGTCAGCTGTACCCGGAACTCCTTACCGATCAGAGGGTCATCGTCTTCACTACCGAACATCCACCCGAACCACCCCGAACCGTCCTCACCCTGTGGGCCCAGATAAGTGACGTAGAACAGTCCAGCACTGCGATTTTTGTCGTCGAGTCTAAAGCCCGCGTCAGCAAACCCTTTTTCGGTGGCCGCCCAGGCACGATTGAAGGGAAGCTCGAGCCGCAGGCGTGCACCATCAACGGATTCTTCGAGTGCAATACGCCCGGCACCGGTCATGGCTTTTTCCGCCATCATGGACACGGGCGCAGACTCCGCACTGTTTGCAATGAACTGCGCAATATTGCGAAGCATGGTTTGCTCAAGGTCGGCGTCGTCAGAGTTTTCTGGCCAGCGACCGACATCAATATCCTTAGCCGTGTTTTGTTGCAGCACATGGAGTTCAGACGTGTTGCGTTGCACTCCGGAGTCAACCCTAAATCGGAACCGCGCTTCTAAGCTGCGGTCTTCGAGTAATACAAATCCGGTGTCAATCAGTCCGCCCGTCGCATCAACACCCACGACGTCAATGCCACTGCTCACAAGAAACGCACGTACTTGAGGCCATAGTTGGCCGGGGGGCACATTAACCACGGCCCAACTGTTGTTGCCAAGCCGCTGCAAGCGCACCGCATCGAGCTGAGAGCCTGCGGTTAACGGCGCAGGTCGTGGCGCCTGACCGGTAACAGGAATCGTAAGATTCACGGCAACCTCGGGAATCGGAAATGCTTGTTGAATCGCCTCGGAGTCTAGGTCTTCAGGAACCGTCATCGGATCAGCTTCTATCGCCGTTTCATAGTCTCCCGCAAGCTCTGATTCGGTTTCCCAAGGGATGATGCTGCCCGACTCAGGGAGTAAACTGCAGCCTGCTAGCCAGACCATCAACACCGTCGCTGATGTGGTTTTCACTCTACGCATTCTTCAATCGCCTTGGTCAATTCGCCCCTGTACTGCTCAGACAGCGGCATCAGCGGTAATCTCATAGTAGGATCGATCAGCCCCATGTGGCCCATCGCATATTTGACTGGAATTGGGTTCGACTCAAGAAACAACGTCTTGTGCAATGGCCGAATCTTGGCATCGACAGCTCGCGCGCCAGCATGGTCGCCAGACAGTGCTAAACGGCACATTTCCGCCATTTTTGCGGGTGCCACGTTTGCTGTAACCGAAATACACCCCTTTGCGCCCGCCTCCAGCAAATCACAAGTCGTGCCGTCGTCGCCCGAGTACACCGCAAACCCCTTGGGGAGTGACTTAATCAGTGATGCCCCTCGTGCAACGTCGCCAGTGGCATCCTTTAAACCCACAATGTTTTCCACCTGACTTAGGCGCAGCGTTGTCTCAGCCGATAAATCACAGCCTGTCCGCGAGGGGACATTGTAGAGAATAATCGGCAAGTTAATGGCTTCAGCGACCGACTTAAAGTGCTGGTATAGGCCTTCTTGCGAGGGTTTATTGTAATAAGGCGTCACCAACAACGCGCAGTCGGCACCCCCTTCAGCCGCCGCGACCGTAAGCTCAACGGCTTCGAGCGTGGAGTTAGATCCTGTGCCAGCCATAATCGGAATTCTGCCGCCCGCATGGCTAACACCAAAACGTATGACCTCCCGGTGCTCTGGGTGACTTAAGGTCGAACTTTCACCCGTCGTGCCCACAAGTCCAAGCGCCGCGGTGCCATTCTCAATGTGAAAATCGATAAGTCGTTCGAGCGTTCGCCAATCGACATCACCCGATTCTGTCATCGGTGTTACCAGCGCAACTATGCTTCCGGTTATCATCGGTGTACTCCAGCGATGGGAAAATTCGAGGTGAGGATCATCATGGTG
>JAQXEB010000110.1 GCA_029251065.1 Luminiphilus sp. | reverse complement strand
ATTTGGATCGGGAATCAAACCCGCGTCGCGGCGCATTTCGATTTCCCGAGAAACATCGCAGGCTGCATTTTAGGACAGCGACGATTCACGCTCTTCCCACCAGAGCAAGTCGAGAACTTGTACGTTGGACCGTGGGATCTGACCCCCGCAGGTCAACCGATCAGCATGGTCGATTTCCATGAGCCAGACTATGTGGCCTACCCAAAGTTTGCTGAAGCCGAGCGTCACGCTCTCACGGGTCACCTGCAACCGGGAGACGTTATCTACATTCCAAACATGTGGTGGCACCACGTCGAGTCGCTCTCACCCATCAACGGCCTGATTAATTTTTGGTGGCAAGAGACTCCGGGTGTTTACGGGTCTCCTACAGAGGCCTTAAAGCACGCATTCCTGAGTATTAGGTCGCTCCCGGCTCCCCAACGAAGCGCGCTAAAAGCCCTGTTCAATCACTACGTATTTGCAGAGGATACAGCGCATTTAGAACACCTTCCCGAGCACAGCTGGGGCCGTCTTGATCAAGTAACGGACACATTGGCAAGACAGCTTCGCGCGGAACTCACTAATTCACTGAAACGGTAATGATTTTATGACTCAACGGAATGTTGAAAGGGTCGTCATCGCAGGCGGGGGCACCGCGGGCTGGATGGCGGCAGCCGCCTTATCGCGACTGGTCGGGCGTAAGCTCTCCATCACCTTGGTTGAGTCTGAAGAGATCGGCACGGTAGGCGTGGGTGAGGCGACCATTCCGACGATACTCACCATCAATCGTTTACTGCAGATCCCAGAACCCGACTTTATTAAGCTCACCAGCGGCACCTTCAAGCTCGGAATTCGCTTTGAAAACTGGCTTCGTGAAGGCGAGCACTATTTGCACTCCTTTGGCGATACGGGAAAAGGCAGTTGGGCCGCTGGCTTTCATCACTTCTGGCTTCGCGCCCGAGAGCTGGGACTTGCCGAGGAGTACGGCGAGTATTGTACCGAGCTCAAGGCGGCTGAAGCGGAGCGATTTGGTATATCCAGCGATCACTCTTTGAATTATGCGTACCACCTCGATGCAACCAAGTACGGAATGTATCTTCGCAAAATGGCTGAGGCCAGCGGGGTTAAACGTGTAGAAGGCAAGATCGCGACGGTCGAGCTGTGTCCCTCTGACGGCTTCATAGAGGCATTATCTCTAGAGGACGGTCAACGTATTGAGGGCGATCTCTTCATTGACTGCACGGGATTCAGAGCGCTCCTGAGCGAGGGGGCGCTGAAGACCGGCTTCGACGACTGGAGTCATTGGCTTCCTGCGAATCGAGCGTGGGCTGTCCAAAGCGAATTGTCCGAAGCGCCAAAGCCTTATACGCGCGCGATTGCGCACAAAGTGGGTTGGCAGTGGCGGATCCCTCTTCAGCACCGAGCAGGAAACGGCTTGGTCTACTGTGACAGTTTCATGGAGGACGACGTCGCGCACCAGCTCCTACTCGATAACGTTCCTGAAAAAACCATCACCGAGCCACGTCCGATTCGCTTTACCACCGGGCAGCGTAAGCGCTATTGGAATAAAAACTGCATTGCTTTGGGGTTATCCAGCGGGTTCATCGAGCCGCTTGAGTCAACCAGCATTCACTTTATACAGAACGGCATCATGTGGTTGCTCATGATGTTCCCGGACACCACTATTGAGGACAGCACTGTGCAGGAGTACAACACCAAACTGCGCGCCGAAGCTGAGCATATTCGGGACTTTATCGTTCTTCACTACACACTGAACGAGCGTCACGGTGACCCCTTCTGGGACCACTGCCGGAATATGGCGTTACCCGACTCATTAACCCACCGTATGGAACTGTTTCGCCAGTCGGCGCGAGTCTTTAAACCGCAAGACGACGTCTTTGCCGAGAACTCATGGGTACAGGTGATGATGGGACAAGGGATAACACCGGCCGGCTACCACAACATCACACAGGCCCTGTCGCCGGACCAAATGAACACCTTCATGAAGGGCATACAGCATGATGTTGCAAAGACCGTCGGTACGCTGCCCCCACACGGCGCGTTCGTCAAGACGCTGCTTCAGCATGCAAACACTAGACACTCTCTTCCCTCGGAGTCTTAGGCATCCTTCGCGTCAACAAAATACTTTGAGGTATTTTTAGGCGACTTATTATGAATGGTGCGCAGCTACAACGGTCTCGATCAAATCAAAATGTACCCGCAACATTTGGAACTCGTTTCCACCCTCAATCGTGCACCTTTAATCTGACTCGGGGTACGCAACCATATATTACCTTCCCCTCGTCCGGTAAAACGGCGTCAGTCGGTGTCAGGACCTCTAATGGGAAGGCTCAGTTGCTTTAGCTTGTCCCGATAGTATCGACCCGGCCTTGTAATGGGGACGATAACCCGATTTGTACTTACCAGTCACGGTGTAAATCGGACAAACGCCCCACGAGTACAACTCAAGAACACTATTAAATACGGCACGCAAAATTACGCAATCGCACAAAAAAAAACCGGGCTAAATGCCCGGTTTTTCAAAAATACAGCGCATTTCACTGCAACCGGTCATAACCGAAACGCCACATCCCAGTGCCATCGACCAATATATAGAAGGTTGCCGAAGCACCATCTTCACTGACTGCTACATCGTAAGTGAGTGAAGAAGGCGCATCACCAGGGGCCTGTGCCGCACAACCGGCTTTGCCAATTTCACAGCCGTTGTATGCCTTAGGAAGGCCAACGAAGGACCCCTGACCATTCAAAGTCACCGTGCCTGCAGACTCGTCGTAAGTGTACGTACCATCGTTAGCACCATCATGTGGAGAGACGGGTGCGCCACACTGCTCTGCAGCTACGCCCTGCCACGACTCTAACCAAGTCTCATCACCCTGCTCAATGGCAACTGAACCATCTTCGCCAAAGGTAAGTACGTCATCAAATAAACACCCGCGAGTAACAATATCAGCCTCACTACTTGCCCACCAGACACCGCTCTCGTCTGAAGGCCCTACCCATAACGCCGCTTCAATAGGTGAAAGTTTCCAACTACCAACAACCGGTGGACGCGAAGGCTCTGCAACGTCGGGAACGCGATCCATGATGAATTTCCACATCCCGGTGCCATCAACCAATATATAGA
>JAQXEB010000109.1 GCA_029251065.1 Luminiphilus sp. | reverse complement strand
ATCATCCTTTATTTAACGCGCTCGGAGTTCGCTATGTCGTCTACCTTTCACCCTCCTGTGAGAACGCTGATGGGCCCTGGACCCTCTGATGTTGCTCCCCGCGTACTGGCGGCCTCTGCGCGTCCCACAATTGGTCACTTGGACCCGTTGTTTGTCGGCTTAATGGACGATGTTAAGCGGCTACTTCAATATGCGTTCCAAACTAAAAACGAACTGACCATTCCCTTGTCGGCGCCCGGCTCCGCAGGGATGGAAGCCGCTTTTGTGAACCTTCTCGAATGTGGTGACAAAGTCATTGTGTGTCAAAACGGCGTGTTTGGTGGGCGTATGAGAGAAAACGTCGAACGTTGCGGTGCAACGGCCATCATGGTGACAGACCGGTGGGGCGACCCAGTCGACCCAGAAAAGCTTGAAGCGGCAATCAAGGCTCATCCGGATGCAAAAGTGGTCGCGTTTGTTCATGCTGAAACGTCGACGGGCGTTCGAAGTGATGCGGAAACACTGTGTCGCTTGGCCCAATCGGCGGGCATGTTGGTTATTATGGATGCGGTGACCTCGCTGGCTGGCATTGATCTGAAGGCCGACGCGTGGGGCGCAGACGTGGTGTATTCAGGGACTCAAAAGTGCCTCTCAGGTCTGCCAGGAATCTCGCCAATTACCTTCAGCGACGACGCCGTCAGCGCCATTCAGGCAAGAACACAAAAAGTACAGAGTTGGTTCCTCGACATGAACCTGATCATGGGCTATTGGGGAGAGGGCGCGAAACGTGCATACCATCACACAGCACCGGTGAACGCGATTTATGCGCTGCACGAAGCCTTGCTTATGTTGGAGGAGGAGAGTCTCGAGGCCAGCATTGCACGGCACCAAGACAATCACGTAACGCTCGCGGCGGGATTATCCAAGCTCGGTCTTGACCTCGCTGTGTCTGAGCCATGGCGCTTACCTCAGCTCAATTCAGTTTTAATCCCACAAGGCATCGACGATGCGACTATTCGGGCGCGTCTTTTGAATGAATTTGACCTTGAAGTTGGCGCTGGGCTCGGAGAGCTCGCGGGCAAGCAGTGGCGAATTGGTCTCATGGGGACGAGCAGCAATGCGGTCAATATTAATCGCTGTTTGACCGCGTTTGAAGCAGTACTGTCTTGACGCCCTTTTGGGGCAGTATTTCACGAGATACTCATCGGCCAGTCGTTTAGCGCAGAGACCGGTCTCTCATTGTGGATAAAGACTGATTGGCTGCGGTATCGGCGTGTGCGGTTGTTGTATCGACGGCAGCACTCCCCATGATCTGAACGGCGTTATCGTGATTTTTAGCGCCACGCAAAGCGCGGTTGATCGTAGTGAAATACCCGCGTTGGCCTTCCGAAAATGACCACTTCTCTGAACTGGAACAGCATCGCCGCGGTGGGTGCAAAGACCTGATCTACCTCAAGCTGCATTGAGATGATCTCCCGACCACTCTCAGGGATGCGGTCAAACTGTGGCGCGTCAGGACGCGCTAGATCGTCAAAACTGATGGTATGGACTGACGCAACTTCACTCGGATTGGGTGACAACATTGCGATATCAGTGTCTGCCCACGCAACGACAGGCGTGATTCGGTAACCGGATCGGGTGATGTAGTCGTCGAGCACTCCAACGACAGCGTCCTTTGGGAGGTCCAGGTTGATCTCTTCTTGCACCTCACGAAGCGCGGCCGTTTCCGCGTTCTCTCCTGGGTCAATGCGTCCGCCCGGAAGGGCCCATTGACCGCTGTGGGCGCGCAGTGTTCCGGCTCTGCGTGTTAACAGCAACGCCAGTTGCCCTTGAGACTCAACAACAACGAGCGCAACCGCGGCGGGACGTAAGGCATCCAATGGCTGGGGTCGCACCTCGAAGGCTTCGATATTGTTGGCGATGTGCCGCCGTGTCGTCTCATCGAAACTGAGATTTCCAAGCGGGCTCATCACGATTGATATGGTGTCAGCGTGACAGCAGCTTGATGACAGTTTTCGGTCATCAGTTCACTGTCGGCCTAGCGTCCTCGCTGCCGTAGCTGTCCACCGCGGTCAACATGCTACTCACCAGCGCTTGCTCTGCTGACGTGAGCTCGGGTTTCCAAACTTCAAAAATGAGCACTATTCGATCTTCTTCTGACCGATTCCAGGCTTCGTGTTCAAGGGTGTCATCGAATAAAAACGCCTCGCCCTCCACCCATGACCGTGTTTCATTACCTACTCTGAAACCACAATCACTCGGAATAATAAGCGGTAGGTGACCGATTAATCGCGTGTTGATCATGCCGTGGTGTGGTGGAATCGTGGCACCTGCCTTGAGTCGTGAAAATAGAATGTTAGGACAGCGTTGACCTGAGAAGACGAGCGGCAGACTGTTCATTATCTCAGTAGTAGCGGGGCACAGCGCCTGATTCTCCGGCACTGATGTGCCGTTGCGCCACAGATAGAGCGCTCCCCA
>JAQXEB010000108.1 GCA_029251065.1 Luminiphilus sp. | reverse complement strand
GTAAGCCTCCTAAGGACTGTTTAACCCGATCTACTCGGTCTGTGTGTGCGTACATCAGCGCGTGATGCACCATTGCTGTTTAATAATAGCAAACTGCGTGCCAGCATAGGTAATTCGTGGGTTTGTTTATAAGTAATTGATTTAATTGCTCATTATTTATTTTTGCGAGCTTGCTACGCTAGCCCTATGCACTTTGTTGGTGCGGTCTGTTTTATGCCGCACTTATTTGGTGCAAAAAGGTCCTGTTGTAAGCGCACAAGACGGCAGAATTACCGAATCGATAACGCACGTGTCTGTGGTAAAGTCCGCGCGCCCAGCCACCCTACCCAACAGAGTACTTAGAAGTGATTGAGAATCTTCGAAACATTGCGATCATCGCGCACGTTGACCACGGCAAAACCACCTTGGTGGACTGTCTTCTTCAGCAATCGGGAACGCTTGACCGGAAGAGTCAGGGGGCGGAGCGAGTGATGGACTCTAACGATCAGGAGCGTGAGCGTGGGATTACCATCTTGGCGAAGAATACAGCCATTCGATGGAACGATTACCGTATCAATATTGTCGATACCCCGGGACACGCTGACTTCGGTGGCGAAGTTGAGCGGGTGCTCTCTATGGTCGACAGTGTTTTACTCATCGTTGATGCGGTCGATGGACCCATGCCGCAAACCCGCTTTGTCACGTCAAAGGCGTTTGAGCGCGGCCTAAACCCTATTGTGGTGGTGAATAAGGTTGATCGCCCCGGGGCACGGCCTGATTGGGTTATTGACCAAGTGTTCGATCTATTTGATTCGCTGGGTGCGACTGAGGAGCAGCTGGACTTTCCAATTATGTACGCCTCGGCCCTAAACGGGGTAGCAGGAGACGACCCCGAGGAAATGTCAGATGACATGGAGCCGTTGTTCCAAATGATCATCGATCACGTTTCGTCGCCGCGCGTAAACTCTGACGGCCCTTTCCAGATGCAAATTTCTGCACTGGACTACAGCAGTTACGTAGGCGTGATTGGCGTCGGTAGAATCACCCGCGGCAAGCTAACACCGAATACGCAGGTCTCAGTCGTCGATCGCGATGCGACAACCCGTAACGGGAAAATCCTCCAGGTCATGGGTTACCACGGACTTGAACGTGTCGAAGTGGATGTCGCCGAAGCGGGTGACATTGTTTGTGTCACCGGGATTGATGCGTTGAATATTTCGGACACACTCTGCAACCCGGATGCGCCCGAGAATCTTCCGCCGCTGTCGGTTGATGAGCCCACAGTCAGCATGACATTCCAAGTGAATGACTCACCCTTTGCTGGGACTGAAGGAAAGTACGTCACCTCGCGAAACATCAAAGAACGTCTCGATCGAGAGCTGATTCATAACGTCGCCCTGCGCGTCGAGCAAGGCGACAGCCCGGACAAGTTTGTTGTCTCTGGACGCGGTGAATTGCACTTGTCCGTTTTGATTGAAAGTATGCGTCGCGAAGGATTCGAGCTGGGAGTTTCACGCCCTGAGGTTATCCAAAAGGAAATTGACGGAAACCTCTGTGAGCCCTACGAACAACTTGTGATCGACTGCGAGACGCAACACCAGGGCGGTGTCATGGAGGAGCTGGGACAGCGTCGAGCAGAAATGAAGAATATGGTGCAAGACACCAGCGGTCGAGTGCGGCTTGAGTTTATTGTGCCCGCACGAGGCCTTATTGGCTTTCGGTCTCTGTTTATGACGCTGACTTCAGGCAGCGGCATTATGACGCACATATTTGACCACTATGGCCCCGTGAGCAAAGCTGAATTGGCGCAGCGCAACAACGGCGTTCTCGTGTCGATGGTGAAGGGTAAAACCTTGGCGTATGCCCTCTACACCTTGCAAGATCGTGGACGTCTGTTTATTCAAGCCAATGTCGACGTTTACGAAGGGCAGATTGTCGGTTTGCATAGCCGAAGTAACGACCTTGTGGTTAATCCAACCAAGGCAAAACAGCTCACAAACGTGCGTGCATCCGGGACCGATGAGGCGTTAATTTTGACGACGCCGGTACTGCACACCTTAGAGCAGGCGCTGGAGTTCATTGATTCCGACGAGCTCGTCGAGGTGACTCCTGACAGCATCAGATTGCGTAAAAAGTTGCTGTTAGAGCACGAGCGAAAGCGCGCCTCGCGAGCGGCTTAAGACCTGGGTTTTAACATTTCAAAATGGGGTATGTCGTCTTCCATATAAGGACCATGAACGGTCTTGAAGCCGAGTGCCTCATAAAATCCTTTTAAGTAAGCCTGACCGCTGATGCGTATGCCGTTATCCCATCGAGATTCGCAAAAGTTGATGCCCACCTCCATGAGTTGGACACCTCGCTTTTGTCCTCGGAGCGCGGTGGGGACGACAACGCGTCCGATCGAACACTCGTCGTAACTTACGCCGGGCGGCACGACACGCATCACGGCGACCAATTCATCACCCAGGTGACCGGTTAAATGCCAGCAGAGGGGGTCTTTCGAATCGGGGTCTTGATAAGCGCACTCTTGCTCCACGACGAACACCTGAGACCGCAGCGCGAGGACCTCGTGCCAAGCGGCTGCCGACATCGTATCGAAGTGGCGCCATCGCCATTTAATGTGTTCCATGCTTGCGTCGCTGCTGTAAGATAATCAATGCGTGCGAAGGCTATCACGAGCGAGCCTTGCGCACTCCACATTGGAACGAATTGTTCGAAAAGGTGATCAAGGTTTTATGTCTGACCTCTTTAATGCCCCGCCCTCAACTGAAACGTTATCGCTGAGAGACTACGCCGAGAAAGCGTATCTTGATTACTCGATGTACGTCATTCTCGATCGGGCTTTGCCCCACGTGGGTGATGGCTTAAAGCCAGTGCAGCGTCGAATTGTCTACGCAATGAGTGAGCTTGGGCTCAAGTCATCTGCGAAGTACAAGAAGTCGGCTAGAACGGTTGGTGACGTGATTGGTAAGTTCCACCCGCACGGCGACAGTGCTGCTTACGAGGCTATGGTGTTGATGGCCCAGGATTTTTCCTACCGCCATCCGCTCATCGACGGCCAGGGCAACTGGGGTTCAGCAGACGACCCCAAATCGTTTGCCGCCATGCGTTACACCGAGTCCAAGCTAACGAAATATGCCGACGTATTGCTGAGCGAACTCGGTCAAGGCACCGTTGATTGGCAGCCTAATTTTGACGGCAGTATGGACGAGCCTGTTGTGCTACCTGCACAGGTCCCCAATTTATTGCTCAACGGTACGACCGGCATTGCTGTTGGTATGGCGACCGATATTCCTCCACACAATCTGCGGGAAGTGGTCAACGCGACCATTCATTTACTGGATCATCCAGAGGCGACGGTGGACGCCTTGTGTGGACACATTCAAGCACCCGATTTCCCCACGGATGCTGAGATTATTACGCCGGCCGAAGAAATTCGAAACATTTACCGTTCTGGTCGCGGCAGCGTGCGGATGCGAGCGGCGTGGCGTGTAGAGGACGGTGCAGTTGTTCTTCACGCGCTCCCCTTTCAGGTTTCTGGATCAAAAGTACTCGAACAGATCGCCGCTCAAATGCAGGCTAAAAAATTGCCGATGGTGTCAGATCTGCGCGATGAGTCAGATCA
>JAQXEB010000107.1 GCA_029251065.1 Luminiphilus sp. | reverse complement strand
GAACGCAGACCCGCAAGAAGGAGTAGGAGCGAAACCACGATCGCAATAACGGGGCGCTTTACAAAAATATCGTTCCAGCGAGGGCGATCTTGATGGCTCGACATGTCTATTTTGCTCCGCTATACAGCTGTGCCAGTACGCCTTCGCCTAATTTGAATGACCCTGTGGTGGCGTACAGCGCGCGGTCATCGAGCTCTGCGGTAAACAACGCCTGGGTAGATGTCTCATCGACGAGACTGATGCGTTTTTGCTGCGCTCTAAAGGGTCGTTGCGCGCCCGCTTCTGCCTCAACAAGTTGATAGACGTAGGCCCCTTGGGTGTCCCAACGAATACTCGTCGGTGGCAAGGTGAAGACCTGCAGGGATTCACCGCTGGCCAGTTCAACCTGAACCAATTCACCGTGCTTGAGTGTCAGCCCTTGGGCTTGGGCACGAACGTCAAATGTTCGAGTGGCAGAATCAATCGAATCAGAGACCACAATGATGTTCGCGGTCCCCAAAAAGCCGCCGTCGAGATTAAAAAGGCGCGTGGTATCACCGACGCGAATGTCGGCCAGGCCCTGAGGCACTTTAAAGTCAATCCAACGGTTGTCTCCTAAACCGGTGAAAGCGGTCACAGTCTCGCCGGCGTCTAACATGTCTCCAACGACATGCGTGTAAATACCCATCCGGCCTGAGAACGGCGCACGGATCGTCATTCGCGTCAGTTGGGCATCGAGCGCTCTGATTTGTGCAGTGAGTGCACTCAGACGCGCCTCTTGAACATCGATGTCTCCCTGGGCAATGAGCGATTGCTCCTTGAGTGCACGACTGCGCCCTAACTGTGTTATCACCAGATCGCGCTCTGCCGAGAGCGCTTCTTGTTGCGCAATGATGTCGGCTGAAAACAGCTTTATGAGCGGTTCACCTTTTGCCACGATGGCGCCAGGCGCATAAGGAAGTCCAATAATACGGCCGCCAACTTCCGCACTGATATCCACAAATTCGGGGCGTCTTACGGTCCCACCAAGCCGTCTTACTGGGGTGTGCACCTTTTCATTAACGCGCTGTGCCTCAACGACCTCGAAAGGCTTTGGAAAGGAGGCGCCGAATGCAATTGCAGCACTGATTTGCTGATATTTCACAGTCGCCAGAGCGCCAGTAACCAAGAAGCAGCCGATCAATGTGACAAGCCAGGGCAATATTTTTCGCATCTAGATAAATCTCTTGAGCTTGCGGCTTTAATCAGCCTGGGAGGGGGGTACGTAGCCTTCGGCATGATCGTGCTCGGCACCACTGAAAAATAATTCCATTTGCTCCGACAGGTACTGGCGCGCATCTGGATCCATCATGTTGAGGTGCTTCTCGTTGATCAGCATGGTTTGAAGTGCCTGCCAGTCGGCCCAGGCCCGCTTAGACACAGAGTCGAAAATGGCTTGGACCTTTGCGCCGGGTAACGGGGGTCTGTCCAGGCCCTCAAGGTCTGTTTGGTAGCGTCTGCAATGAACTGTTCGCATGGGGCTCTCTTTTGTTCTCTAATCGATTAGGGAGTTGAGCATTTTGAGTACAGGCGCTGGAAGCCCTAGGCTCAACGCGTCGCGTAGTGTAAACCAGCCGCACTGTTGACCGTCAGCGATTCTCGAATTTGTGACATCAACAGCGCATCGGATCGGCGTAATTTCGAGCTTGAAGTGACTGAATATGTGACTGTGGCGTGGTTGCATCTGTGCGTCATCACGCAACGTTAAGCCGTGAGCGCTGAGCCAATGGGTCAGCGATTCGTCTTCAGACAGCTCTGGGAAAGACCAAAGTCCACCCCATATACCTGCAGGCGCGCGCTTCTCGAGTAAAATTAAGCCCTGCGGGTCGACACACTGAACAAACAGGGTCGACCGCTCGGGCATCGCTTTCTTTGGTTTTTTCCCAGGGAAGTCAGCGACTCGGTCTTGAAGGTGCGCTTGGCAGTCAATATTCATAGGGCAGTCTACGCACCGCGGATTCTTTTGGGTGCATAGGGTTGCGCCTAAATCCATGATGCCTTGTGTGTAGTCGGCGGTTCGCTCCTTGGGCGTGTGGTCTTCGGAAGCCGCCCACAGCTGAGTGACGACATCAGATTTCCCCGGCCATCCCTCAATTGCGTGATATCGGGCAAGCACGCGCTTAACGTTGCCATCGAGAATGGGTGCCCAGCCCTCGTGCCCCAGTGTCACGATGGCACCGGCGGTAGAGCGACCGATGCCGGGCAACGCTTCAAGCGCCTCAAGTGCGCTTGGAAACTTGCCGGAATAGGTGTCCATGACTAGTTGCGCCGCCTTATGCATGTTTCGGGCCCGGGCGTAGTAGCCAAGGCCCGTCCAAAGGCTCAGAACCTGATCGAGAGGTGCGTCGGCCAGATCGGATACGGTCGGAAATTCCGTCATAAACCGGGTGTAATACGGAATGACTGTTGAGACCTGAGTCTGTTGCAACATAATTTCAGAGACCCAGACGCGATAGGGCGTTTTTCCTTCTTGCCACGGCAGCGTTCGTCGACCGTGTTCGTCGAACCAGTCAAGAAGTCGGTTTGAGAATGTTGGGATCT
>JAQXEB010000106.1 GCA_029251065.1 Luminiphilus sp. | reverse complement strand
CCCCCGACCCGAATTTGCAACAATTTTGTCCGTGGTTATTCCCATATGCCGGTGCAAGTCACTCGAATTTGAGTGATTACGAGAACCCTTGTTAGTGACAAACCTAAGAACAGGTCATCAGAAGCAACCAGACCCCAACCGGAGGTCAGTCTCAGAGGCTGGCATCAGTGTCCCGCCAAGAACCGCGTTGGGTATCGACGGGTGTCGAGGTGGCTGGGTAGTGGCGTTCCGGGTCGACGGAGAAATTCAATTTGAGACGAGGGTGGATTTGCCGTCCTGCAATGAGGTTTTGGCATTAGATGCGAGCGTGATGATCGACATGCCCATCGGCTTGTTGAGCGAGGGTGGGACTCGACACTGTGATGCTCTTGCACGAGCGCAATTACGCCCGTACCGGTCTTCGAGTGTATTTGG
Source organism: Luminiphilus sp. (assembly GCA_029251065.1). Lineage (GTDB taxonomy): Bacteria > Pseudomonadota > Gammaproteobacteria > Pseudomonadales > Halieaceae > Luminiphilus. The sequence goes on along the minus strand of JAQXEB010000106.1, from coordinate 1,789 downwards.
AGTGCCCGCGCGGGAGGTCGCAAGCTGCACCAACTATGCTGAGGCGAACGCGTTATCCAGAAAGCTCTCGGGTAAAGGCTTGAGCAAGCAATCTTTTTACTTGTTCCCAAAAATAAGAGAATTGGACGGTTGGCTTGTACAGCCAGAGCGAAAGGGGGTGTGGCACGAGTGCCATCCCGAGGTGGCTTTCGCATGCCTGAACGGCGGCGTTGCCCTCAAGGCGAGTAAGAAGACCGAGGAAGGTCGTGCTGCACGTCTGAGATTGCTGCGCGAGCTCGGAAATGTCGAAAGCGCACTCTCGCGAGGGCTTGCGAATTATCCGAGAAAAGAGGTTTTGCCGGACGACTTTATCGATGCGCTCGTTTGTCTGCTTACCGCGGAACGGGCACCTGATAGGCGCATTGTGCTTCCGCAAGGGGGACCTTCAGACGACAACGGACTGCGGATGGAGATTGTCGCGCCTCATTTTTAGTCCGCCGATTGCTGACTCAAGGCGCGGGCTGCGGGCCCCGTATCAGGACTCCCGGTGTCGCTCCAAGGTAGTGTCCATCGTCGAACGTCTGCACACCGGACTTAAAGGTTGCTCGGTATCCTGACGAGGATTGCAGCAAACGCTTCCCTCCCGCGGGCAAATCATTGGCGACCCAAGGCTTGCTCATGGCAATATTTTCGAGCTCGATAATATTAATATCTGCGAGATAGCCACGTGCCAGTACGCCGCGATCATGAAGTCCATACACCTTCGCAGTGTCAGCGCATTGGCGTTTTACAGCGTCACTCAAACTCAGTCTAAATCCGTCTCGATCGCGAACCCAATGTTGCAACATGAATGTTGGTGAAGCCGCATCACAAATGGTCCCACAATGCGCACCACCGTCAGAGAGGGAGTTAATGCAGTCGTCAGACTGAAGAATAGGCTCAAGGAACTTTAAATCACCATCGGCATAATTGAGAAGCGGAAAGTAAATCAGACCTGTTCCATTGTTACTGGTCATCAAGTCGTAGGCATATTCAGCGCCTGAAGCGCCATCTACTGCCGCCAAATGTGCAATGGATTGTTCTTTTGTCGGTTCGTAATTGAAGCCATCTGTGAGCGCATACTGCATCTCAAATCCTTCGGCCATGAGTTGACCCAGAAACTGAAGATCACTTTCGGGATATACAGATGTTTCGTTCAGAAGCTGTTGTTTAAACGCGGGATCGGCCAATTTAGCAACTTGGTCGACCTCGTTAAGCGCGGCAACTTCTACCCAGCTGGGCTTAAAGGAAAAGGGGTTAAATGACGTTCGCCATCCCAAAATCAAGCCTGTGCCGCGCATCGCAATCTGAGCGAGTATATTGGCGCCTCGGGCGTTTTGACTGCGCATTTTTGCCAGCTGTTCATCGATGTTCATCGCTTTCACGGGTGATTGGAGCGCAGTGAAGGTGACCGGGAGTCCTGTTTCTCTGCTCATCTCACCCATCCAATCAAACTCATTCCACTCCGGGACGAGATCACTGGACATCTCGAAAACACCATGCCCGGCCTTCGCCATGCCACGGGCAATACCGATCAGCTCTTCTGGATCAGCGGTTGTACCCGGGACCAATTCGCCCTCTATAGACTTGTGCAGAACGGTCCTCGATGTTGAGAATCCCAGTGCGCCGGCCCTCAGTCCTTCCTCAACGATGCAGGCCATAGCGTCGATGTCGGAACTCGTAGGTGCTTCATTAGCGGCACCTCGGTCACCCAAAACATAAGCTCTAACCGCCCCGTGAGGGACTTGGGTCGCCACATCGATGGCACGAG
>JAQXEB010000105.1 GCA_029251065.1 Luminiphilus sp. | reverse complement strand
GGGAAATAGACGCTAATAGACTCGACAATGCAGGCGGGCTTTTCGGCGCCTTCTGCCTGTATGACAATTTGCAACACCATTTTGATGCCACCTTTCGCTTCTTCCACCGATAACACGGTACCCGTCGCTGAGAGCTTAGATCCGACGCGAACCGGTGACGGAAAGCGTGTTTTTTCTGTGCCGTAATTGACGCCCATCGAGATACCTTTGACCTCGATGATTTCAGGCATAAATTTCGCCGCCAGCGGCATCGTCAGGTAGCCGTGCGCAATGGTCGCACCGAAGGGTCCCTTTGCGGCCATATCGGGATCGACATGAATCCATTGATGATCACCGGTCGCCTCCGCAAACTGATCGATACGTGCTTGAGTGATTTCCATGCTAGGGCTAGGCCCCAATGTTTGACCCACAAGATCATAAAGGTCTGCTGGGGATTCAATAACGGTCTTTGACATGCTGGACTCCTGGTTGGGGCCATGGGGTTAAAAAGAGCGTTCGCTTAAGACACGTCGTGTTCTGAGGGCGAACAGGTTTAGGCGCATACTGTGCCATATTCTTTCGTAAAGGCATCATCGTTTCAGACGATGACGCCGCAAAGGGCTGGTGCGAGGGTTCAGGGGGCGCTACCTTGGACAATGCAGTCGTTGTGGAGACAAGAATGTCAGAGCTTGACGGTAAAGTGTGTTTGGTGACTGGTGGGGCCGGCCACATTGGGCGAGCGATCTGCAAGGCCTTGTTGTCTGAAGGTGCCCAGGTGGTTGCGGTAGGGCGTCGCGAGCCTTCAGATCCCATTGAAAGTGACGGTAATCGCGCAGCGTTTTACGCCGCTGATTTGCGCGATGCTGTTGCGTCGCAAGGACTGATTGATCACATTAGCGAGCGATTTGGGCGCTTGGATATCCTGGTGAATAACGCCGGGGGTGGCCCGCCCGTTGCGGCCGCAGCCGCCTCCCCAGAACTCACACAAAAAGTCATATCGCTAAACTTACTGGCGCCACTCGTTCTGTCCCAACAGGCGCACGCGCTGCTGACAAAGGCCAATGACGTCGCGTCCATCGTCAATATTGCGAGTGTGAGTGGTGCACGTGGGTCACCGGGTACGGCGGCTTACGGCGCTGCAAAGGCAGGCTTACTTAACGTCACGAAGTCACTCGCTATGGAGTGGGGTCCTCGTATTCGCGTCAACGCGCTGATTGTGGGCCTTGTTCACAACGACGCGGGCATTGAGCATTACGGTGGCGAAGCAGGCTTTAAGCGCGTTGCAGACATGTTGCCGCTGAAACGAATGGCCTCACCAGAGGATGTTGCCAATGCCGTGCTGATGATGTGCTCGGAGCGGGCAGCCTACATTAGTGGCGCAAACCTAGAGGTCGACGGGGGAGGCGAGGTCCCCGTATTTCTTCATCTGGCTAGCGAGACTTTGACAGCCAAATAGGTGACGTCCAAGCCCGTTCGCGAATTGTGGGCGAATAGAACGGGTCGCGCTCAGGATTGGTGCAGCAGACGCCGTAAATATCACCTGAGTCGCCGTTGTCGTTAGCTAACCGATTGGCAGCATCCGCTTGTGCCCCACAGCTGTTGGAGAGTGGATTTACACCGGCGGCCTGGCACTGAAGAGTGCTCCAACGGCAACTGGGCGTTTCGAGTATCCGGGCGTAGTAGAAGGCCGCTTCGCCCTCGGTGTAGTCGGGATCTTCCCAAACCGAACATAAACTGGCGTGGCCGGCCGCCGTCGCGGCGCAGCTGTTCATATCGACTCCGAGTCCCTCGGTTTCACTGCCCAACACATCGACTACACGTTCGCTTGTTGTGCCATCGGCATGGACCCAGCCCTTGATAATTTGAATGCGCTCTAACGGATTTGCGGGGTGCAAGTCGGTGCCGTGGTCACGCTGTGCGCTGATAAAAAAACGCGGGGCGCTATCATCTGGCGTGCGTGTTAAAACGCCACCCATGGGAACACCTGATGCATAGGCTTTTTCGAGTGCCTGCGGGTCATCGCAGAGATCAGCCTCATAGTCCCCGGCGAAAAATCGGACGATTGGCCGAGTGCCTGATGTGGCGTAGGTTTCACGACTTCGCATGGCTTCAAAAATAGCGTCGCGTCGATTTTCTTCTGCCCAAACGACGGCTAAGCCACCGGGATTTGATACGAAGTGATCCTGAAGGTTTCGAAAGGTCGCGTCGCGCGAGCCGAGGTGACCCACATAGTTTTTCTCCATAGCGCCACCAGAGGTCGCGGTGTGGGTATCGGTACTTCCAATGAAGCCTTGCTTGAATGGGTTCACACCGGAGGCTTGCTCTAACGCCAGACCGTCCTTAAGCACGTTTCGCATCATGTTGCGGCGATGGAAGTTAGTGACGTCCACGGGTAAACCTCGATCAGACCACATCTTTCCATTGACACTGCCCAGCATTGCCAGATTGTCTGAAGGAATCTGTTCGAAGGCGCAGAGTTCGTCCTCGGTATCGATGCCAACGCCCGCGAGCCGATCAAACCGGCACTCAGATGCGCCTTTGTGTTGCACCAGTTCGACCAATGGTTCGATCTCTAAACGGTCAATCGCCTCTTGTTCGGTGGCCGGATCGGGGAACATTAAGCCACCACCCAAATTGGGATTGTGCGGTATGGCCATCACGTCGCACTGTTCGTCAGCATCCAAACATTGGGTGCGTAATTGTCGCCAGAGCTCGGGTACTGAGCTCTCGGTCTCAAAGACTGAAATAGGTCGCGCAGTGACTGCTTCGTTTCGGAAAATGACGTTGCGGTGTAAGTTGGCCATCTCTTGGCCTTGGGTGTACTCGTAACCCACAAATGTTGTGAATGAACAGTCCTCAGACCGATCATAGTGCCGCTCTGCCGCCGCTTGAATATCCCCCCATATCGATGAGGCTGCAGCCTCACAGTCCCCCAGAGTGCAAACCATGCCGCGCTCAGGCGCTTTGCCTTCCATGCCGCCTGAGACCGTCCAGAGTGACGCTGCGTACAGTTGTATCCATAAATTCTGCGCCCGAGACATTAGGCAGACGGGAGCCCACCACGCGGCCTGACTCCAGTCACTGTCGCACAGAGCCACTTCCCCTAAAAATTGCCCATGGTCGGTCACCGCAGCAAAATCGATGGGGCGGTCAATCTGCGCCGAGACGGTCTGATCACCGTAGGCGTTGGGGAGGGTGATGACCTGTCCTTTGGCGTACTCATAGGCGCCATCAGGATCGTTTTTCTGGTTTGAAAGGTAGGAGTCGAACGAGTAGCGCGTGTGAATATGGAGATCACCGAAAAA
>JAQXEB010000104.1 GCA_029251065.1 Luminiphilus sp. | reverse complement strand
GGCTATGAAGCTCCGGCTATTGCAGACGGTGTCATTGTCTTTAAGGACGGCGTTATCACACGGGCAGGGGCGATGAGCGATGTCGATATCCCTGAGGACGCTGAGATTATCGATGTGGGTGGACATACGATCCTTCCCGGTCTCATCGATAACCATGTGCATGTTGACCTTATTGGTCATGGCTCTTACGAGCGCTATTACGAATTTCTCGGTGGTACTGAGCGCTTACTCGAGGTAATGCCCATTGCGGCCAAGCAAATGCTGCGTGCGGGGGTGACCACGGCACTTGATCTCGGCGCTCCGTTTGAAATTCTGACCTTGCGTGAACGCATTGAGGGGGGAGTGATTCCGGGACCTGAATTACTGATCTCTGGGCCTTGGATTACGCGCGTTCAATACGACACGATTCCTGACAGTTACGAGGTGGTGATTACGTCGCCTCAAGAGGCGGCACAAAAGACGCTGGAATTAATTGATCGCGGCTCGGACGTCATTAAGACGTGGGAGGGCCTTACTCAGGAGGATTATATCGCCGTTGTAAACGCCGCGCATTCGCGGGGCGTCAAAGTGCACGCTCATTTGTACGCGCCTCGAGCCATCGAAATGGCGATGAATGCCGGTGTCGATGTTTTTCAACACGTGGGTTCGGCAGGCAACCCGCCTTACGACGAAACATTGATTAATACGATTGCACATCGTGAAATTCCAATCGTTCAAACCATTTCCCACAGGGTTTGGGTTTACCCGTCAACACAGGCGTTTCCGTCGCGACTGAGCCGAATGGAGTACCGAGAGGACATGCCTGACGACATTTACCGAGAATTTATGGCCTCATTTGAGAACTTCCACCAGCTCCCGTATTTCCGGAATGCGCCCACAGAGATACGGAACTCGACTCACTCAGCGGGGCAATTTATCCGTGCTGGAGCTCGCATAGGCGTGGGTACAGATGCAGCAAGTCCGTTAAACATGCATTTGGAAGCCATGTGGCGTGAAATGTCGGCCCTCGTCGACAGTGGTATGACACCGTTGCAAGTCATTTCAGCCGCCACTAAAACGAATGCAGAAATACTGGGGTTGTTTGGAGATCGAGGCAGCCTTGAGGTCGGCAAGCGAGCCGACATGCTTATTGTTCAGGGTAATCCCCTCGAAGACATTAATACTCTCGGGAACGTGGCCGTTGTCGTGAAGCAGGGCGACCTTTGGTTTACCGAAGGCAGCACCGTAGCGCCTATAACCCGAGCCCACTTCTTCGGCGGCGGGTCACGCTAAGGCGCTTTAGGCTAAATACTAATATCGTCCCGGTTGTAATCGTGCAGGTCGAGACGCGCTGCTTCATCCCAGACAAACGATAAGTTTTTGTCTTCAAAAGGTTGATATTGGTAAGGCTCCTCGTCGGTAAAACGCGCCTGACGCGCGGCAATCGCGTAACCCAAGACCCGTGATCGACGAGCAATAATATCCTCGTCAAACACTTGCGCGTCACTGTGAATTCCACCCCCTTGGACACCCAGTACTGAAGAGCGCTTGTGGAAGCCAAAGTTGACTGTAAGCCGCGGTTCAAAGCCGCTGTTGGGGAAGGACCCGTGCAACGCTTGGCGGTTACACATCACCACGTCTCCGCGATCGCAGACAAGCGGTACGGCGCCTTCTATTCGCTCGCTTTGTGACTGACTGACGAGGTCACTGATGTCGATTTTCCCCAGTTTGTGGCTGCCGGGAAGGACCCACACACCATTAACCGCCGTACTCCCGTAGAGTTGAGCCATGAAGTTAAAACCGTGAATATTTTCATCAAAGTCGGGGCTGTCCCAGTGTGTGACGCCGTCTTGGTGCCACGAGACGGCCGCGCCAATTCCAGGTTCCTTAATGAACAAGGCTTCATTGAAGGGCGTAAAGTCTTTGCCATTGATCGTCTCAGCCACCTTGAGAAGCTGAGGGTGCGCATAGGTGCGAAGGCAGGCGTCGGAGAAGCGCAGTGAACCTAAGAGTATGAACGGAGAGGCGGCGGGGGTCTCTGAGCTGGCCTCGGGTTCGAACATTTTGACTTGGTGTCGCCCGTTAGCCAGTTGCGTTCCGCCCAGTGGGTCGCCTAAGGGTTTTGACCAGACCAAGTGCGGTGTTTGTGAGTTGCTGCCCAGTGCTGGGTTACCTTGCGCATCGACTGCGCTGTCGGGAGACGTGGGAAATGAGGCCTTCATGGCGATCATGTCGGCTTCTATGTCTTGACACTCTTCTTCAGCTAAGACCCCGGTGAAAACATAGAATCCAACTGTCGAATAGGCATCGAGGATGTGTTGTGCAAGACGTCCAGTGTCATCAAACTCGATGGGTCCGCGGTTGCCAAGCGCCAGGGCGCTGCGCTGACCTTCGATTAAGTAGTCACGCATTGCGTCAGCCTGTTCGCCGTAGCGGTCGGCGCAAGCGTCGATGGATTTAGAGATATCGTGCATCGTGGTCTCCAATTTTACGTCGCGTGTATTTATCGCTTAGCGATCTGTCTACCCGCCACTGAGTTCTTCATGAAGGTTTTTGTGGAAACGCACGATCGCCTGCTCAAAGAGACCAAACGTTAAGTGCGAGTTGGCAGATGTCGTGACAGTTTCCTGTATGTCTCTTGCTGCTGCGCGGTCTTCTTCTTGGCCTGACTGATTGACGAAGTCAACATCCTTCATGGCCGCCTCATGGCTAATTTCTTTGCCCGATGTGGCTCTGTGCTTAATGTAATAAGAGAACATTTGTGTGCGGGTGGGCGACAATGGCTCGATAATCGTGACGCTGGTGTGTTTCGATAAAACGGACACACTGACGTTAGGGAATAGGTGGTAAACCAGTGTTGCGAAGCCCTCTATCTTGCGCTCATTGACGGCGACCGTGCGTAAGTTTTCGATGCGCTTGAACGGGTATACGACACGCGAGTTTTGACCAAAGGACTCGATGACGTTGATGTTATCCAGTCCAAAGGGGTAGAAGCTCTCGCGATGCAATGACTTGATGTGGTAACCCTCAAGCAGGGTCTCGGTCAGCAGCTTCCAATTGGCCTCATCCACCGTATTACTCTGATGGATCAGGGGTTGTGTTGAATCGAAAAAGTCCAGCGCAGTGTCTAACGTGTTCAGTTTTGGACTTCCTTCCTGCTGTACGTAGACGAGTCC
>JAQXEB010000103.1 GCA_029251065.1 Luminiphilus sp. | reverse complement strand
GTCATCGTCGAAACGCCCATAGCATTGGCTTTTAACGGTATTTCTTACGCCGTCATGATGGCCACACCCGCCGACTTCGACGACTTTATAAGGGGGTTTGCCATCACTGAAGGCGTGGTGGAGCAGGCGCGCGAAATCTATGACATCGAGTGTGTTGTCAATCCGACGGGGATAGAGCTCGACGCCAAAATTGCGTCCGAGGCCGCGCATCGCTTGAAAGAGCGTCGCCGATCGATGGCCGGTCCCAGTGGCTGTGGGCTCTGTGGTGTGGAGTCTATCGACCAGATAATGCGACCTCTAAAGGTATTACCTGAAACGCGGGCTCCATCGCAAACCGCACTTGATGAGGCCATTTCCCAGTTTAGGCCGGCACAAACATTGTCGCTACAGACCGCTGGCGCGCACGCGGCAGCGTGGTGCTCTTGGAGCGGCGACCTAATGGCCATTCGAGAGGACGTTGGTCGACACAATGCGCTGGATAAGTTGTTGGGCTGGCACAGCCTAAATGCTCCTGAGGGCTTCGTTTTGGTCAGTAGCCGTGCAAGTTATGAAATGGTGAGTAAATGCGTTGCCGCAGGCGTCGGCGTGCTCGCTGCGATGTCCGCGCCTACGTCGATGGCCATTCATTCAGCAAAAACGGCGAACTTAAACTTGGTTGCATTTACCTCAGTTGGGCGGCACGCACGCTACTCGTGACATGCCCTCGTCACAGAGTTGTGGTAAAACACTAACTCCAATTTAGTTCTTAGCGACTGACCATGACCACAATTACACAACTATCCGATGGGCGAAGGCGCCGCACAGAGCGCAGTCGTCAGGCGATGATCGACGCCGCCTTGTCGCTCATTCTAGGGGGAAACTTCGCACCCACGGCGAAGCAGATCTCTGAAGAGGCAAACGTTGGGATCCGGTCATTTTTTCGGCAGTTTGAGGATATGGAAGAATTGTTTGCGGCGGTTGATGAACAAACGGTGCAAGCCGCGATCGGATCTTTCAGTGGTGGAGTCAGGGAGGGAAGCCTCGAGGATCGTTTAACGTCGTTGGTCGAAACGTATTCGTCGGCCTTCGAGGAAAACAAGATGTTGCTGATGACCACGCAGAGTCTGCGATGGCGCTCAGACCACATCAAAGAGAACTATGCGAAGCATCAACGATGGTCGAAGGCCAATATCGATGCCTGGATTCCCGAAGTCCTTGAGTTGTCCGAGACTGACCGGACGCTGTTACAGGCCCAATTGTCGTTCGAGCTGTGGCATCGGCTTCGTGAGCTTCAAGGTGTTTCTCTAGAGGAAGGTCGCACGGCCGTCCTTAGGGTGCTCAACCTCCTACTGGGCCGCTGAGTAACTCCACTGGGTTGTGACCTACTCATTGGTTTTTATTGATATGGCATAAAATATGCCATATCTTCTATACCGACGATTATAAAAAGAATGGATCGGTGAAACCGTGAACAAAAAACTGCTTACCGTGTTGGCCGTGCTCGCCGTTGCAACCGTTGTGCTGTGGTTTCAACGTGGCAATCTTGTATTGGGCGCTGTAGAGGTGATGACCGATCAGCGTTACGACGAAATTGCGCCTAATCGTGAGATTTCTTGGGACGTTTCAAGCGGACCAGCGAAGATCGACGCAGAGGATCCTCCTCCAAATATCATTCTCATCGTCGCCGACGACCTGGGTTATAACGACATATCGACGTTTGGCGGAGGTGTGACCGAAGGTTTCAAAACCCCCGGTATTGACCGACTGGCTGAAGAGGGAGTGGTCTTCTCTCAAGCGTACTCTGGGGCAAGTACCTGTGCGCCTTCTCGCGCCATGCTGATGACCGGGCGATACCCCACTCGAACTGGGTTTGAATTTACACCCACACCTGCCGGTATGGCACGAGCGGTTTCGACCGTCGCCTCGACCGTTCAAACCTCATCGTCACCGCCTTACTACTACGATGCGGAGGTTGAGCGCTCGCACCCCAGCTACGAAGAGAAGGGGTTACTGACCGGTGAGTTAACCATTGCCGAGTTGCTACGGGACAGTGACTATTACACGGCTCACATCGGCAAGTGGCACTTGGGGAGAGAAAACGGTATGGGGCCCAATGCCCAAGGCTTCGACGACAGCCTGCTCATGACCAGTGGTCTCTACCTTCCTGAAGACCACCCAGATGTGGTCAATGCGAAGCTTGATTTTGACCCCATTGACCGTTTTCTTTGGGCGGCGATGCGTTATGCGGCCAGTTTTAATACGACGTCCGACGACGTGTTTGAGCCGGATGGCTATCTGACAGATTACTGGACTGATGAGAGCGTTAAGGTCATTCGTAACAACAAAGACAGGCCGTTTTTCCTCTACTTGGCGCATTGGGGACCACACACGCCCCTGCAGGCCACTCGGGCAGACTACGAGGCAGTCGGTGACATTAGACCGCACCGAAAGCGTGTTTATGCGGCGATGATTCGGGCGGTAGATCGCAGTGTGAGTCGGATACTGGACACCTTGGAGGAAGAGGGCATTGCCGATAATACGATGGTCGTTTTCACCAGTGACAATGGCGGCGCTGGGTATATTGGGCTTCCCGGTGTCAATCAGCCTTTCCGCGGTTGGAAAATAACGATGTTTGAAGGAGGGATACGCGTGCCACTGTTTATGAAGTGGCCCGCGCAACTGCCTGCAGGCACTGTGGTAGAGACGCCGACGGCGCACATCGACGTGATGCCCACGATAGCCGCCGCAACTGGAGCCGTCATTCCTGAAGGTGTGGCAATAGACGGTGTGCCACTGCTGGATCTTGCGCAGGGTCAGAGTGATGCTGAGTGGACCCGTGACACGTTGTTTTGGCAAAACGGACACTACCAAGTGGTGCGCCACAACGATTGGAAACTTCAAGTCAATGAGCGACGGACAGATGGTAAAAAAGTGTGGTTGTTCGACCTGGCAACGGATCCGACTGAGCAGGTGAACCTTGCACCTACAAGGCCTAAGGTCGTCGCCCAGCTGGAGCGCTTACTCAATGATCACAATGCTGACTCAGTGGGTTCACGCTACGCGCCGGCCATGGACTCCGCCATTTTGGTCGATAAAACAGTTGATCAGCCATTTGTCGATGGCGATGAATACGTGTACACACCGAATTAATCGGGCAAGGGCCCGCTCAGAGCGTGACGAAGCGCGAGCAAATCTAAAAGGAGTACGCCTTTGAAACACTATATTTTGTGGGGCATGCCGGCCTCTTTGTATACGGCTAAGGCCCGCAGCTACTTGATTAAGCGCGGCGTTCCCTTTGTAGAGTACGGCGTTAATCATCCCGAGTTTAGCGAGCGTGTCGCACCGGCAGTGGGTCGCTTTATTTTGCCGGTCGTTGAGTGTCCCGATGGGCGTCTTATTCAAGACGGCGCGAACATCATCGACGAGCTCGACGTCGAGTTTGGTACAGACGCGTCAGCATTTCCCGAGTCTGGCGTCCTCAAGACGCTCGCCTATCTGCTCGAGCTCTTTGGAGGCGAGGGCCTGTTGAGACCTGCCATGCATTATCGTTGGAATTTTGACGACGAGAATATAGCGTTTATTCGAAACGAGTTCAGCAGTGCGCTAGCACCCGTTGGTGCGTCGGATGAGGAGCGAGATGCGACGTTCGATTTTTCGAGTGGCCGTATGCGCAAAGCGGCGGTGTCTTTTGGCGTGACGCCAGAAACGTTTGCGCGGGTCGAGCAGAGTTATCAGGAGTTCCTCGCCCTTTTTTCCACACATCTGAGGTCGCATCCGTTTCTGTTGGGGG